>NZ_JBSSLX010000094.1:0-20172 GCF_053890995.1 Micromonospora sp. I033
GTGGCGGCGTCGGCGGCGGACTGCCGGTGACCGGTGTGCAGGTCGGGCTGATCGGCGGGGTCGGCGCGGCCATCCTGCTGGCCGGCGGGGCGCTGCTGGTGCTCTCCCGCCGCCGGAAGGTGGTTCTGGTCACCCCGACCGACGAGCGGACCGAGGACTGACCGACCTGGACAGCCGACGGGGCGGGGTGGGTGACCACCCCGCCCTTTCGCGTACCCGGGAGGAGTCGGGCGCGGGTGGGCTGGCAGAGTGGAGGGGTGAGCCGTACCCCGCAGGGCCAGCGCGCCAGCCTGGACAAGCAGCCGCACGAGGTCGCCGCGATGTTCGACGGTGTGGCCGCCCGCTACGACCTGACCAACACCGTGCTCTCCTTCGGGCAGGACCGGTTCTGGCGGCGGGCCACCCGGGAGGCGCTCGGGCTGCGCCCCGGCGAGCGGGTGCTGGACGTGGGCGCCGGCACCGGCGTCTCGACCGAGGAACTGGCCCACTCCGGGGCGTACGCGGTGGGGGCCGACCTGTCGCTCGGCATGCTCCACGCCGGCAAGCGCACCCGGCCGCGGGTGCCGCTGCTGGCCGGTGACGCGCTGCGGCTGCCGTTCGCCGACGCCAGCTTCGACGCCGTGACCATCTCCTTCGCGTTGCGCAACGTCAACGACACCGACGCGGCGCTGCGCGAGCTGGCCCGGGTCACCCGGCCGGGCGGCCGGCTGGTGATCTGCGAGTTCAGCACCCCGGTCAACCCGGCGTTCCGCACGGTCTACCTGTCGTACCTGATGCGGTCGCTGCCGGCGGTGGCCCGCGCGGTGTCGAGCAATCCCGACGCCTACGTCTACCTCGCCGAGTCGATCCGGGCCTGGCCGGACCAGGCGGCGCTGGCCACGCGGGTCGGCGCGGCCGGCTGGGGCCGGGTGGGCTGGCGCAACCTGACCGGTGGCGTCGTCGCGCTGCACCGCGCGGTCCGGATCTGACCCTTGGGCCGGGTACAAACCCGGCCTTTTCGTGAATATCCGTTTTAGGTCTACTTTGTCCCGTAGGCTCGCCCCCATGACGGGACGAGACCAGACGGCCACCGACGACGACGCCGCCGAGCTCATCGCGCAGCTCCGGGAGCTGGCCGGCGCGGATCCCGCCGACGTCCGTCAGGTGGTCGCCGAGGTGCTCGCCGCGCTCGACCGCGCGGCCGGCGGCGCGCTGCGCGACCACCTGCCCGAGGCGATCCGGCTCGACGCCGGCCTGGGTCCGGCCACCCCGGCACGCTCCTGACGGACTCCCGCCGGCCTGTTTCCGCGAGTTAGGCCCCCCTCAGCGCATACAGGTGTAACGCCGGTCATAGACTCCAACCCGATCGGCTTGTGAAGCATTTCACGAGCATGCGGGAGGAGGCGCGGATGACCGCGGTGGAGAACGACGCCGACGTCATCGTCGTGGGCGCCGGTCCCGGAGGATCGGCGACGGCGTACCACCTGGCGCGGCACGGCGTGCGCGTGCTGCTGCTGGAGAAGACCGAATTTCCCCGGGAGAAGGTCTGCGGCGACGGGCTCACCCCCCGGGCCGTGCGGCAGCTCATCCGGATGGGCGTGGACACCTCGCCCGAGGCCGGCTGGCTGCACAACAAGGGCCTCCGGGTGATCGGCGGCGGGGTACGCCTGGAACTGGACTGGCCCGACCTGGCCAGCTTCCCCAACTACGGCCTGGTCCGGACCCGGCTCGACTTCGACGACCTGCTCGCCCAGCGGGCCGTCGCCGCCGGGGCGAAGCTGCGGACCAGCGTCAACGTGCTGGGTCCGGTGCTCGACGCCGACGACCGGGTGACCGGGGTGCAGGCCGAGGTGGGCCCGGACAAGGAGCCGGCCACCTTCCACGCGCCGCTGGTGGTCGCCGCGGACGGCGTCTCCGGCCGCTTCCCGCTCGCCCTCGGGCTGGCCAAGCGCGAGGACCGGCCGATCGGCGTGGCCGTCCGCCGCTACTACCGCTCGCCCGCCAAGCACGACGACGACTACCTGGAGTCCTGGCTCGAACTGCGGGCCAAGGGCAACGACGCGCTGCTGCCCGGCTACGGCTGGATCTTCGGGCTCGGCGACGGCCGGGTGAACGTCGGCCTGGGCGTGCTCAACTCCTCCTCGGCGTTCGGCAGGACGAACTACCGGCGGCTGCTCACCGACTGGCTGGCCAACACCCCGGAGGACTGGGGGATGACCGACGAGGCCAACGCGGAGGGGCCGATCCTCGGCGCCGCGCTGCCGATGGGCTTCAACCGGGTCCCGCACTACACCCGCGGGGTCCTGCTGGTCGGCGACTCCGGCGGCATGGTCAACCCGTTCAACGGCGAGGGCATCGCGTACGCCATGGAGTCCGGCGAGCTGGCCGCCGAGGTGGCGGTGCAGGCGCTCGCCCGGCCGGCCGGCGCGGAGCGGGAGCGGGCGCTGCTGGCGTACCCGCAGGAGCTGAAGGCCCGCTTCGGCGGCTACTACCGGCTCGGCGGGATCTTCGTGAAGCTCATCGGCCGGCCCGAGGTGATGCGGATGGCCACCAAGCACGGCATGCCGCACCCGATGCTGATGCGCTTCGTGCTCAAGCTGCTGGCCAACCTCACCGACCCCCGGGGCGGGGACGCCATGGACCGGGTCATCAACGCGATGACGAGGGTGGCCCCCGCCGTGTAGACCACCGCCCCCGGGGCGACGGCGCCCCGGGGCCGACAAGGATCGACCCCCGCCGACGAGGTCGTGAGGGACGTGAATAGTGTGATTTTCGCCAACCACCGAGGTCAGGGAAGGACGAGCAGGAGACAACGATGACGCTCTCTCCTTACGCACCGATCATCGGGCTGTTCGCCCTCGCCGCGGGGTTCGCGCTGTTCTCCGTGGCCGCCGCCCGATTCGCCGGCCCCCGGCGTCTGAACAAGGCCAAGCTCGAGGCGTACGAGTGCGGCATCGAACCGAGCCCGCAGCCGGTCGGCGGCGGCCGGTTCCCGATCAAGTTCTACCTGACGGCGATGCTCTTCATCGTCTTCGACATCGAGATCATCTTCCTCTACCCCTGGGCGGTCTCCTTCGACGCCCTGCCGATCTTCGGCTTCGTGGAGATGGTCCTGTTCATCGTCGCGGTCTTCGTCGCCTACGCCTACGTCTGGCGGCGCGGCGGCCTGGACTGGGACTGAGGGAGGTACGTCAGATGGGCATCGAGGAGAAGCTCCCGGCCGGCGTCCTGCTCACCTCCGTGGAGAAGCTGGTCAACTGGTCGCGGAAGTCGTCCGTCTGGGGCGCCACCTTCGGCCTGGCCTGCTGTGCCATCGAGATGATGGCCGCCGGCGGTCCGCACTACGACATGGGCCGCTGGGGCATGGAGGTCTTCCGGGCCTCGCCGCGGCAGGCGGACCTCATGATCGTGGCCGGCCGGGTGAGCCAGAAGATGGCCCCGGTGCTGCGCCAGATCTACGACCAGATGGCCGAGCCCCGCTGGGTCATCTCGATGGGCGTCTGCGCCAGCAGCGGTGGCATGTTCAACAACTACGCCATCGTGCAGGGCGTCGACCACATCGTGCCGGTCGACATGTACCTCCCGGGCTGCCCGCCCCGGCCCGAGATGCTCATCGACGCGGTGCTCAAGCTCCGCGAGAAGATCATGTACGAGCCGCTGGGCGCGAACGGCCGCAAGATGCTGGAGGCCCGCAAGGAGCGCGGTGACGTGCCCGTCGTGCCCTACGGCTCGATGCCGTCGTCGTACCGCAACGACAAGGCCCGGCGCGCCGAGTGGACCCAGGCGGTCCGCGAGGGGCGCGAGGAGCAGTTGCGGATCGAGAACTGGATGAAGGCGCAGAACCACCTCGGCGTGCAGCGGGGCCCCAAGTGAGCGCGAGGAGTGCAGCGAAGCGGAGCCCCGCAGTCGCGAACGGAGGGCAGGCGCAGTGACGGCACCGAACGACAAGAACAACGACGGCGGCGTGCCGGTCCCGACCACCCCGGCCGGTGCCAGCAGCACCGCCCCGGCGGAGTACCCGCCGGCCAGCCCGGCCGGGCGCGGCATGTTCGGCAACCAGGGCAGCGGCGACGTCTCCGGCTACGGCGGCCTGGTCCGCCAGCGCAAGCCGATCGAGGAGGCTTCCCGGCCGTACGGCGGCTACTTCGACGAGGTCCGGGACGCGCTGGAGGAGGCGTACCCCGAGTTCGGCGACGCGATCGAGAAGGTCGTGGTCGACCGGGGCGAGCTGACCCTGCACGTCCGCCCCGAGCGGATCGCCGAGGTCTGCCAGGTGATGCGCGACGACCTGGCGCTCCGCTTCGAGCTCTGCTCCTCGGTGTCCGGCGTGGACTACCTGGGCGCGGACGGGCGTCGGCTGCACGTGGTCTACCAGCTCACCTCGATGACCTACCGGCGGCGGGTCCGGCTGGAGGCCGCGGTCTCCGCCGAGGACCCGCACCTGCCGAGCGTCACCACCGTCTACCCGACCGCCGACTGGCAGGAGCGGGAGACGTACGACATGTTCGGCATCGTCTTCGACGGCCACCCCAACCTGACCCGGATCCTCATGCCGGACGACTGGGAGGGGCACCCGCAGCGCAAGGACTACCCCCTCGGCGGTGTGCCCGTCGAGTACAAGGGCGCGGAGATCCCGCCGCCGGACAAGCGGAGGTCGTACCAGTGACGACGTCGAACTACGCGACCGAGCGCGAGACCACCGAGGGCAAGGTCTTCACCGTCACCGGTGGGGACTGGGACCAGGTCGTCTCCGGCACCGACCCGATCAACGACGAGCGGATCGTCGTCAACATGGGTCCGCAGCACCCGTCCACGCACGGCGTGCTCCGGCTGATCCTGGAGCTGGAGGGCGAGACGGTCCGCGAGGCCCGCTCGGTCGTCGGCTACCTGCACACCGGCATCGAGAAGAACCTCGAATACCGGAACTGGGTCCAGGGCTCGACCTTCGTGACCCGGATGGACTACCTCTCCCCGCTGTTCAACGAGACGGCGTACGCGCTCGCGGTGGAGAAGCTGCTCGGCATCACCGACGACATCACCGAGCGGGCCACCACCATCCGGGTGCTGATGATGGAGCTCAACCGGATCTCGTCGCACCTGGTCTGGCTGGCCACCACCGGCATGGAGCTGGGCGCGATCAACATGATGTTGTACGGCTTCCGCGAGCGGGAGTACATCCTCGACATCTTCGAGACCATCACCGGCCTGCGCATGAACCACGCGTACGTGCGGCCGGGCGGTGTCGCGCAGGACGTGCCGGACGACGCGATCGTCAAGATCCGCGACTTCCTCAAGCTGATGCCGAAGAAGCTCAAGGAGTACGAGGACCTCCTCTCCGGCCAGCCCATCTGGATCGAGCGGACGAAGAACGTGGCGGTGCTCGACGTGACCGCCTGCCTCGCGCTCGGCGTCACCGGCCCGGTGCTCCGCTCCGCCGGTCTCGCCTGGGACCTGCGCAAGACCATGCCGTACTGCGGCTACGAGACGTACGAGTTCGACGTGCCGACGCACGCCGACGGCGACGTGTGGGGCCGCTACCTGGTCCGGCTCGCCGAGATCCGGGAGTCGCTGAAGCTGGTCGAGCAGGCCCTCGACCGGCTCAAGCCCGGCCCGGTGATGGTGGCCGACCGCAAGATCGCCTGGCCGGCGCAGCTCGCCATCGGCATCGACGGCATGGGCAACTCGCTGGAGCACGTCGCGAAGATCATGGGTCAGTCGATGGAGTCGCTGATCCACCACTTCAAGCTCGTCACCGAGGGCTTCCGGGTCCCGCCGGGTCAGGTGTACGTCGGCATCGAGTCGCCCCGCGGCGAGCTGGGCGTGCACGCCGTCTCGGACGGCGGCACCCGGCCCTACCGGGTGCACTACCGGGAGCCGAGCTTCGTCAACCTCCAGGCCCTCCCGGCGATGGCCGAGGGCGGCCTGATCGCCGACGTGATCGCCGGCGGCGCCTCGCTGGACCCCGTGATGGGTGGTTGTGACCGATGACGACTTTCACTGAAGAGACCCGGGAGCGGGCGCGGGAGATCATCGCCCGGTACCCGGCGGACCGGTCCCGCTCGGCCCTGCTGCCGCTGCTGCACCTGGTCCAGTCCGAGGAGGGCTACGTCTCCCCGGCCGGGGTCGAGTTCTGCGCCGAGGTGCTCGGCCTGAACAAGGCCCAGGTCGGCGCGGTCGCCACCTTCTACACCATGTACAAGCGCAAGCCGACCGGTGACTACCTGGTGAGCGTCTGCACCAACACCATGTGCAACGTGCTCGGCGGCCAGGAGGTCTACGACACCCTCGCCGAGCACCTGGGCGTCGGGCACGACGAGACCACCGCGGACGGGAAGATCACCCTGGAGCACGCCGAGTGCCTGGCGGCGTGCGACTACGGCCCGGTCATGACGGTCAACTACGACTTCTTCGACAACGTCGACCCGCAGGGCGCGCTCGGCGTGGTGGAGGAGCTGCGGGCCGGCGGCCGGCCGATGCCGACCCGGGGCGCCCGGCTCTGCACCCTCAAGGAGATGGCCGTCCAGCTCGCCGGTTTCGCCGACGAGCGCGACGGCGCGGTGGCCGACGGCGGGCCCGGTGAGCCGACCCTGCGCGGCCTGCGCCTGGCCGAGCAGCACGGCATCTCGGTGCCGGGCTTCGACCCGAACACCCCGATCCGCAGCAAGGCCGAGGCCGACAAGGCCGCCGCCGAGGCGAAGGCGAAGGCGGAGGCCGCCAAGCCGGCCCCGGCCGAGGCCGCCGCCGCCCCGGTCAAGGGCGGCGACGGTGCGTCCGCCCCGACCGGCACGCCGGGCAACGCCGGCGCCGGCGAGCCGGCGAAGCCGACGGCCGCCACCGGCAGCACCGCGCCGGACGTGAAGGCGCCCGACGACAAGTCGCCGCAGGTGCGTACCGCCGAGACCCGCCAGCCGGACGCGGCCACCGCCGTGCCCGACGCCCCCGGCACCAAGGTCCCGACGGACACCGCGCCGCCGGCCGCGGCTGACGCCCGGGCGGCCGAGGCGGCCGGCGCGTCGGCCAACCCGCCGGCCGGCGACGGCAAGCCCGCCGGCGACGAGGCCGGGGCGCAGCAGCGCAACCTCAAGGAAGCGGAGGCCGGGACGGGCGCCGACCCGGCGGACGCGAGCGGAACGGGGGTCCAGAAGTGACCGCTCCTCGGCCGGAGACGCTGGCCAAGCTGACGCCGGTGCTCACCAAGCGCTGGCTGTCGCCGGACGCCTGGCGGATCGGCACCTACGAGAAGCTGGACGGCTACGCCGCCCTGCGCAAGGCGCTCAAGGCGCACCCGGACGACCTGATCCAGCTGATCAAGGACTCCGGGCTGCGCGGTCGCGGCGGCGCGGGCTTCCCGACCGGGCTCAAGTGGGGGTTCATCCCGCAGGGCGACGGCAAGCCGCACTACCTCGTGGTGAACGCCGACGAGGGCGAGCCGGGCACCTGCAAGGACCTGCCGCTGATGACCCACGACCCGCACTCGCTGGTCGAGGGCGTCATCATCGCCTCGTACGCGATCCGGGCCAACCGGGCGTACATCTACATCCGCGGTGAGGCCGTGCACGCCGCCCGCCGGCTGCGCAACGCCGTGCAGGAGGCGTACGCCAAGGGCTACCTCGGCCGGAACATCCAGGGCAGCGGCTTCGACCTGGACCTGGTGGTGCACTCCGGCGCCGGGGCGTACATCTGCGGCGAGGAGACCGCGCTGCTGGACTCGCTGGAGGGCTTCCGCGGCCAGCCCCGGCTGCGCCCGCCGTTCCCGGCGACCCACGGCCTGTACGCCAGCCCGACGGTGGTGAACAACGTCGGCACCATCGCGAGCGTGCCGTACATCGTGCTGGGCGGCGCCGACTGGTGGAAGACCATGGGCACGGAGAAGTCGTCCGGTCCGATGATCTACTCGCTCTCGGGCCGGATCGCGAACCCGGGCCAGTTCGAGTGCTCGATGGGGATCACCCTGCGCGAGCTGATCGAGCTGGCCGGTGGCATGCAGCCCGGGCACAACCTGAAGTTCTGGACCCCGGGCGGCTCGTCGACGCCGCTGCTCACCGCCGAGCACCTGGACGTGCCGCTGGACTTCGAGGGGGTGGCGGCGGCCGGCTCGATCCTGGGCACCACGGCCACGCAGATCTTCTCCGACCAGGACTGCCCGGTGTACGCGACCTACCGGTGGCTGGAGTTCTACCACCACGAGTCGTGCGGCAAGTGCACCCCGTGCCGCGAGGGCAACTACTGGATGGTCCGGGTCTACCGGCGGATCCTCGCCGGCCAGGGCACCCACGAGGACCTGGACACCCTGCTCGACACCTGCGACAACATCCTCGGCCGCTCGTTCTGCGGCCTGGGTGACGGTGCGACCAGCCCGGTGACCTCGTCGCTGAAGTACTTCAAGCAGGACTACCTCGACTACATCGAGGGACGTACCGCGCCGAAGCTCTCCGAGAAGCAGCTGGTGGGAGCCCACTGATGACCGACGTAGCAAAGCAGACCGAGACCGTCACCCTGACCATCGACGGCGTCCAGGTCACCGCCCCCAAGGGGGCGCTGCTGATCCGGGTCGCCGAGCAGTTGGGCACCGAGATCCCGCGCTTCTGCGACCACCCGCTGCTGGCCCCGGCCGGCGCCTGCCGGCAGTGCCTCGTGGAGGTGGAGGGCCAGCGCAAGCCGGTCGCCTCCTGCACCCAGACGGTGGCCGACGGCATGGTGGTGCGGACCCAGCTCACCTCCCCGGTCGCGCAGAAGGCCCAGGAGGGGGTGATGGAGCTGCTGCTCCTCAACCACCCCCTGGACTGCCCGATGTGCGACAAGGGCGGCGAGTGCCCGCTGCAGAACCAGGCCATGTCCACCGGCCGCACCGACTCCCGGTTCCACGAGCACAAGCGGGAGTACCCGAAGCCGCTGCCGATCAGCACCCAGGTGCTGCTCGACCGCGAGCGGTGCGTGCTCTGCCAGCGCTGCACCCGGTTCTCCGAGGAGATCGCCGGCGACAAGTTCATCGACCTGATGGGCCGGTCGTCCGCCGAGGAGATCAACATCTACCGGGACGACGCGTACGGCGAGGAGGGCGACGCGGGTGACGTCCCGTTCAACTCCTACTTCTCCGGCAACACCGTGCAGATCTGCCCGGTGGGCGCGCTGACCGGCGCGCAGTACCGGTTCCGGGCCCGCCCGTTCGACCTGGTCTCCACCCCCAGCGCCTGCGAGCACTGCGCGGCCGGCTGCGCCCAGCGCACCGACTGGCGGCGGGGCAAGGTGCTGCGCCGGCTGGCCGGCGACGACCCGGCGGTCAACGAGGAGTGGAACTGCGACAAGGGTCGCTGGGGCTTCCAGTACACCCGCGCGTTCGACCGGCTCACCACCCCGCTGGTACGGGACGGGAAGACCGGCGAGCTGCGCGAGGCGTCCTGGAGCGAGGCGCTGACCCGGGCCGCCGAGGGGCTGCGCGCCGCCCGGGACGGCGAGCACGGCACGGCGGTGCTGACCGGCGGCCGGCTCACCGTCGAGGACGCCTACGCGTACGCCAAGTTCGCCCGGGTCGCGCTGCGGACCAACGACATCGACTTCCGGGCCCGCCCGGTCTCCCGCGAGGAGGCCGACTTCCTGGCCAGCAGCGTCGCCGGGGTCACCGACGTGACCTACGCGGACGTGGAGAACGCGCCCGCGGTGGTGCTGGTCGGCCTGGAGCCGGAGGAGGAGTGCCCGATCCTCTTCCTGCGGCTGCGCAAGGCGTACCTGAAGAAGACGCTCACCGTCTACGCGCTCGCGCCGTTCGCGACCCGCGGCCTGGAGAAGCTCGGGGCCAAGCTGGCCCGGGTGGTGCCGGGCGAGGAGGCCAGCGTGCTGGCCGAGCACGCCACGGTGGCCGAGGCGCTGAGCCAGCCGGGCGCCATCCTGATCGTCGGCGAGCGGCTGGGCGCGGTGCCCGGTGGCCTCTCCGCCGCGGCGGACGTGGCCCGGCGTACCGGGGCCAGGCTGGCCTGGGTGCCGCGGCGCGCGGGTGACCGCGGCGCGGTCGACGCGGGCTGCCTGCCCAACCTGCTCCCCGGCGGCCGCGTGGTCACCGAGCCGGCCGCCCGTGCCGAGCTGGGCGAGGCGTGGGACATCCCGGCCGGGGTGATCCCGAGCCAGGCCGGCCGGGACACCGACGGCATCCTCACCGCCACGGCCAACGGTCAGATCGGCGCCCTCGTGGTGGCCGGTGTCGACCCGGCCGACCTGGCCGACCCGCGCCTGGCCGAGCAGGCCCTGGACGCGGTGCCCTTCCTGGTCAGCCTGGAGCTGCGGATGAGCGCGGTGGCCCGCCGGGCCGACGTGGTCCTCCCGGTCGCCCCGGTGGTCGAGAAGGCCGGCAGTTTCCTGGACTGGGAGGGCCGGCTGCGCACCTTCGAGAAGGTGCTCGACACCGCGGCGATGACCGACGGCCGGGTGCTCGACGCGATCGCCGCGCAGCTCGACGTGCGGCTCGGCACCGGCGACGTGCAGAGCGTTCGCCGGGAGCTGGGCGCGCTGCCGCCGACCCGGGTGGACCGGCCGTCCGCCCCGTCGGTCGAGCCGGCCACCGTGCCGCAGCCCGGCGCCGGCGAGGCCGTGCTGGCGACCTGGCACCAGCTCCTCGACCTGGGCAGCCTCACCGACGGCGACGAGCACCTCGCCGGCACCGCCCGCCCGCCGGTGGTCCGGCTCGGCAAGGGCACCGCCGAGGCGCTCGGTGTCGCGGACGGCGACCCGGTGACCGTGGGCACCGACCGCGGCGCGGTCACCCTGCCGACGGCGATCACCGAGATGCCGGACGGCGTCGTGTGGCTGCCGACCAACTCACCCGGCTCGACCGTCCGGCGCAGCCTCGGCGCGACGTCCGGCGAGATCGTGAAGGTCTCCGCCGCGGCGATCGCCGCGGACGCGGCCGGCCGTCCGGGTCCGCTCCTCAACACCGGGAGTGTCCAGTGAACCTCTACCTCGCGGCGCAGGACCCGACGCTGGCGGACTTCGGCAAGGACCCGTGGTGGCTGGTCCTCGGGAAGATCGTCTTCGCGTTCGTCTTCGGTCTGCTGGCCACGCTGCTCGGCGTCTGGTTCGAGCGGCGGGTGGTCGGCCGGATGGCGGTGCGGCCCGGCCCGAACCAGGTCGGCCCGTTCGGCCTGCTGCAGACCCTCGCCGACGGCCTGAAGATGGCCTTCAAGGAGGACATCCTCCCGCGGACGGCCGACAAGGTGGTCTTCTTCTTCGCGCCGACCATCTCGGTGATCTGCGCGGTCACCTCGCTGTCGGTGGTGCCGTTCGGCCCGATGGTGAGCATCTTCGGCCACCACACGCCGCTGCAGGTCACCGACGTGTCGGTGGCGGTGCTGGTGATCCTCGCCTGCTCCTCGATGGGCATCTACGGCATCGTCCTCGGCGGCTGGGCCTCCGGCTCGACGTACCCGCTGCTCGGCGGTCTCCGCTCCAGCGCCCAGATGATCTCGTACGAGGTCGCCATGGGGCTGAGCATCGTGGCGGTGTTCATGACCGCCGGCACGATGTCGACCAGCGGGATCGTCGCCGCGCAGGGGGACGCCACCGAGCTGACCATCGCCGGCCAGCAGGTCCCGGCCCCCGGCTGGTACGCCATCCTGCTGCTGCCCAGCTTCATCATCTTCTTCATCGCCATGGTCGGTGAGACCAACCGGGCGCCGTTCGACCTGCCCGAGGCGGAGTCGGAGCTGGTCGCGGGCTTCATGACCGAGTACAGCTCGCTCAAGTTCGCGCTCTTCATGCTCTCCGAGTACGTCTCGATGGTGACCATGTCCGCGGTCACCACCACGCTCTTCCTCGGCGGCTGGCGAGCTCCCTGGCCGATCACCCTCTGGTCGGGCGCCAACTCGGGTTGGTGGCCGATGCTGTGGTTCTTCGGCAAGGTCATCGTCCTGGTCTTCGTCTTCGTCTGGCTGCGGGGCACGCTGCCCCGGCTCCGCTACGACCAGTTCATGCGCTTCGGCTGGAAGGTCCTGCTGCCGATCAACCTGGTCTGGATCCTGGTGCTGAGCGGGCTCCGCTCGATCGAGGACTGGCAGACCAAGGACCGGCTGCTCGCCACCGGCATCGCCGCAGGCCTGCTGCTGCTGGCCACGCTCTTCTGGCCGAGCCGGAAGAAGGCGCCGCGGCCGCCGCTCCAGGAGCAGGTGAACAGCCGTCCGCACGGCAGCTTCCCGCTGCCGCCGATGGATCTTCAGGTTCCGCCGAGCCCGCGTACCAAGCGTGTGGTCGCCGAGCGGGAGCCGGCCAACCTCGTCGCCGGCTCGGACTCCAGGGAGGTGTGACGTGGGCGCGATCACCGGAACGTTCAAGGGCTTCGGGGTCACCTTCTCGCACATGTTCAAGAAGGTCGTCACCACCGACTACCCGTTCAAGCCGCCGGTCTCGGCGCCGCGCTACCACGGGCGGCACATCCTCAACCGGCACCCGGACGGGCTGGAGAAGTGCATCGGCTGCGAGCTGTGCGCCTGGGCCTGCCCGGCCGATGCGATCTACGTGGAGGGTGGCGACAACTCCGAGGAGCAGCGCTTCTCCCCGGGTGAGCGGTACGCCAGCGTCTACCAGATCAACTACGCCCGCTGCATCTTCTGCGGGCTCTGCATCGAGGCCTGCCCGACCCGCTCGCTCACCATGAGCAACGAGTACGAGCTGGCCCGGGACAACCGGCAGGACCTGATCTTCACGAAGGAGCAGCTGCTCGCGCCGCTGCTGCCGGGCATGGAGCAGCCGCCGCACCCGATGCGGCTGGGCGACAGCGAGAAGGACTACTACGTCGGCGGGCTGACCAACCCGGGCACCTCGGCCGGCGCCGAGCACTCGCCGATGGGCCCGGGCCGGTACCAGGTGGAGGAGCACCCCGGCGTGACCTTCCCCGGCGCCGAGCAGGCCGCGCAGCGGGCCGAGGCGGGCAAGGGAGCAGGAGCATGACCACGCAGACGGTGCTCGCCGCGGCGGGCCAGGTGTCCGGGGGTGAGGAGGTCACCTTCTGGATCCTCGCCCCGCTGGCCCTCCTCGGGGCCATCGGCATGGTCTGGGCGCGCAACGCGGTGCACTCCGCGCTCTGGCTGGTGCTGACCATGCTCTGCCTGGGCGTGTTCTACGTGCTCCAGGCCGGGCCGTTCATCGGCATGGTGCAGATCATCGTCTACACCGGCGCGATCATGATGCTCTTCCTGTTCGTGCTGATGCTGGTCGGCCGGGACGCCTCCGACTCGCTGATCGAGACGCTCCGCGGCCAGCGGGTCGCCGCCGTGGTGCTCGGGCTCGGCTTCGCCGGCCTGGTCGGCTCCGGGCTCTACCGGGCGCTGGAGGGCGTGCAGGCGGTCGGCCTGGACCGGCCGAACGCCGAGGGCAACGTGCAGGGCATCGCCCGGCTGCTCTTCACCAAGTACGTCTTCGCCTTCGAGCTGACCTCCGCGCTGCTCATCACGGCGGCGGTGGGCGCGATGGTGCTGGCGCACGTGGAGCGGCGCAAGGAGGACCGGATGGACCAGGTCGCCACCATGAAGGCCCGGTTCCGCCCCGGCAACTACCCCGGCCCGAAGCCCGGACCGGGCGTCTTCGCCACCTCCTCCTCGGTGGCCACCCCGGCCCGCCTGCCGGACGGCCGGCTGACCGACCGCAGCATCCCGGAGATCATGCCGGTGCGCGAGCTGACGGCCGAGGAGACCGCACTGAAGGGGACGGAGAAATGACCCCGGACTACTACCTGATCCTCGCGGCGGTGCTGTTCACCATCGGCGCCGTCGGCGTGCTGATCCGGCGCAACGCGATCGTGCTGTTCATGTGCGTCGAGCTGATGCTCAACGCGGCCAACCTGACGCTAGTCACGTTCAGCCGCATCAACGGCGACCTGAACGGCCAGATCATGGCGTTCTTCGTGATGGTGGTGGCCGCGGCCGAGGTCGTGGTCGGGCTCGCGATCATCATGTCGATCTTCCGGACCCGGCGCTCGGCGAGCGTCGACGACGCCAACCTGCTGAAGTACTGAGGGGCTCGCGGTGGAAGAGACTGTGGAATTCGCCCAGGCCAGCGGCCTCTTGGGCAGTGTCTGGCTGCTGGTGGCCATCCCGCTGGTGAGCGCGGCGATCCTGCTGCTGCTCGGCAAGCGGGCGGACCGCTGGGGTCACTGGCTGGGCGTGGCGGCCATCGGCGCCGCCTTCGTGCTCGGCCTGACCTACTTCTTCCAGCTCCGTGGCCTGGAGAACAAGCAGGTCGAGCAGAGCCTCTGGCAGTTCATCACGGTCGGCGACCTCAAGGTGGACTTCGGTCTGCTCTTCGACCCGCTGGCCGCCGTCTTCGTACTGCTGATCACCGGGGTGGGTTTCCTCATCCACCTCTACGCGGTCGAGTACATGGCGCACGACGAGGGCCGGCGGCGGTTCTTCGGGTACTTCAACCTGTTCGTCGCCGCGATGCTGCTGCTGGTGCTCGGCAACAACTACGTGATGCTCTACTTCGGCTGGGAGGGCGTCGGTCTGGCGTCGTACCTGCTGATCTCGTTCTGGTACGGCCGGCCGAGCGCGGCCACCGCCGGCAAGAAGGCGTTCCTGATGAACCGGGTCGGCGACGCCGGCCTGGCCATCGGCATCTTCGTCATGTTCGCCATGCTCGGCACCACCCAGTACGACGAGGTCTTCAACGGCGTCGGCGCGCTGAGCAGCACCACCGTGCTGGTGCTCGGCCTGCTGCTGCTGCTCGGCGCCACCGGCAAGTCCGGCCAGTTCCCGCTCCAGGCGTGGCTGCCGGACGCCATGGAGGGCCCGACCCCGGTCTCCGCGCTCATCCACGCGGCGACCATGGTCACCGCGGGCGTCTACCTGATCGCCCGGTCCAACCCGATCTTCTCGGCCGACCAAACGCTCCAGCTCGTGGTGGTCAGCGTCGGCGCGATCACCCTGCTGATGGGCTGCCTCATCGGCGCGGCCAAGGACGACATCAAGCGGGTGCTGGCCTGGTCGACGGTGAGCCAGATCGGCTACATGTTCCTCGGCGTCGGCCTGGGCGGCGCGGCGTACGCGCTGGCCATCGTGCACCTGCTGGCGCACGGCTTCTTCAAGGCCAACATGTTCCTCGGCGCCGGCTCGGTCATGCACGGCATGAACGACCAGGTGGACATCCGGCGCTTCGGCAACCTGTCGAAGTACATGAAGGTCACCTGGCTGACCTTCATGATGGGCTGGCTGGCCATCATCGGCATGTTCCCGTTCTCCGGCTTCTTCTCCAAGGAGCCGATCATCGTGGCCGCGTTCGAGCGGGAGGGCTGGACGGCCTGGCTCTTCGGCATGGCCGCGCTGCTCGGCGCCGGGCTCACCGCGTTCTACATGACCCGGCTCTTCGTGCTCACCTTCCACGGCCCGGCCCGCTGGACCGAGGACATCGAGCACCCGCACGAGTCGCCGAAGCTCATGACCATCCCGCTGATCCTGCTGGCGATCGGCTCGGTCGGCGCCGGCTTCCTGCTCGCCACCTCGGTGCCAGACTGGCTGGAGGCCACCGCCGGCCTGGGCGCGCAGGAGGAGGGGCACCACGCGGTCCTGTCGCACGGCGTGATCACCACGCTCTCGCTGCTGGTGACCGTGCTCGGCGCCGGGCTGGCCTGGTTCCTGTTCCGCAACGGCACGGCCACCGAGCCGCAGCCGGCCGGCGTGCTGGTCACCGCCGCCCGCCGGAACCTCTACACCGACGCCGTCAACGAGGCGGTCTTCGAGAAGCCGGGCATCTTCCTCACCCGGGCGCTGGTCTTCCTCGACAACCGGGGCGTCGACGGGCTGGTCAACGGCCTCGCCGCCGCGGTGGGCGGGGGCTCGGGCCGGCTCCGGCGGCTGCAGACCGGTTTCGTGCGGTCGTACGCGACCTCGATCCTGACCGGCGCGCTGCTCGTGGTGGCGGCGTTCCTGGCGGTGCAGGCGGGGTGGCTGGCGTGATCGACCTCAACGCGGCCGCCCCCGCCGGCGGGCCACGCAGTCACGACGGAGGTAAGGCCGAATAATGTCCAACTTCCCGTTCCTCTCGGTGCTGACCGTGGCGCCGCTGGTCGGCGCCCTGGTCGTGGCCCTGCTGCCGCGTCGCCGGCCGGACCTGGCCAAGCTCGTGGCGTTCGGCTGGTCGCTGCTGGTGCTGGTGCTCTCGGTGATCATGTGGATCACGTTCCAGGCCGACGGTGACCGGTTCCAGTTCCGCGAGTCGTACGCGTGGATCCCGAACTGGGGCGTCAACTTCACCTTCGAGGTGGACGGCATCGCCCTGGTCATGCTGATGCTGATCGCGATCCTGGTGCCGCTGGTGATCCTGGCGTCGTGGCACGACGCCGAGTCGTCCCGGCGCTCGGTGCCGGTCTACTTCGCGCTGCTGCTCGTCCTCGAGTGCACGATGATCGGCGTCTTCGCCGCCGCCGACGTCTTCCTGTTCTACGTGTTCTTCGAGGTCATGCTGGTGCCGATGTACTTCCTCATCGGCAGCTACGGCGGCCACCAGCGGCAGTACGCCGCGGTGAAGTTCTTCCTCTACTCCCTGGTCGGCGGCCTGTTCATGCTGGCCGCCGTGATCGGCCTCTGGGTGGTCGGCGGGAAGACCTTCGACTGGCAGGCGCTCAGCCAGGCCGAGTTCGCGACCGACACGGCCCGCTGGCTCTTCCTCGGCTTCTTCCTCGCGTTCGCGATCAAGGCGCCGTTCTTCCCGTTCCACACCTGGCTGCCGGACGCCGGTGGCGCGGCCCCGGCCGGTGCCGCGGCCCTGCTGGTCGGCGTGCTGGACAAGGTCGGCACCTTCGGGATCCTGCGGTACTGCCTGCCGCTGTTCCCCGAGGCGTCGAGGTGGTTCGCCCCGTGGGCGCTGGCGCTCGGCGTGATCGGCATCATCTACGCCGCGCTGCTGGCGGTCGGCCAGAACGACCTCAAGCGGCTGGTGTCGTACACCTCGATCGCGCACTTCGGCTTCATCGGGGTCGGCATCTTCGCCTTCACCACCCAGGCCGGCACCGGCGCGGTGCTCTACATGCTCAACCACGGGCTGGCCACCGGCCTGCTCTTCCTCGTGGTGGGCATGCTGATCGCCCGCCGGGGCTCGGCGCTGATCAGTGACTTCGGCGGCGCGGGCAAGCTCGTGCCGGTGCTCGCCGGGGTGCTCTTCTTCGCCGGTCTCGCCTCGCTGGCGCTGCCCGGCACCGCGCCGTTCGTCTCCGAGTTCCTGGTGCTGATCGGCACGTTCACCACGAACAAGCCGGTCGCGGTGATCGCCACGCTCGGCATCATCCTGGCCGCGGCCTACGTGCTGTGGATGGTGCAGCGCACCACCCAGGGCACGCTCAACCCGGCCCTGACCGAGGTCGAGGGCATGCGCCGGGACCTCAGCCTGCGCGAGAAGGTCGTGGTGGCCCCGCTCATCGCGCTGATCGTGCTGCTCGGCTTCTATCCCAAGCCGGTCACCGATGTCATCAATCCCGCCGTCCAGGCGACCATGCAGGACGTCGGCAAGACCGATCCCGCCCCTGAGATCGGCAGCGTCCAGGAGGCTGCGAAGTGAGTGAACTGAAGCTGCCGTCGATCGACTACGCGGCGCTCGCTCCCATCCTGATCATGCTGGGCGCCGCCCTGGTCGGCGTCCTGGTCGAGGCGTTCGTGCCGCGCCGCCTGCGCAACGGGGTGCAGCTGGCGCTCGCCCTGCTGGCGGTGTTCGCCGCGCTGACCATGGTGATCCTGAACGCCGACGACCGGCTGATCACCGCCGGCCAGGCCATCGCGGCGGACGGGCCGACGCTCTTCCTCCAGGGCGCCATCCTGATCCTGGCGGCCATGGCACTGCTGCTCGTCGGCGAGCGCACGGTGGAGCGGGGCGGGGCCTTCGTGGCCCAGGCCGCGGTCACCGCCGAGTCCGCCGACGACCGGCGGCAGGCCGACGGCATGGGCGGTGCCACCGAGGTGTACCCGCTGGTCACCTTCGCGATCGGCGGCATGCTGATCTTCGTGGCGGCGAACGACCTGCTGACCATGTTCATCGCGCTCGAGGTCTTCTCGCTGCCGCTCTACCTGCTCTGCGCGCTGGCCCGCCGCCGGCGGCTGCTGAGCCAGGAGGCCGCGCTGAAGTACTTCATGCTCGGCGCGTACGCCTCGGCGTTCTTCCTGTTCGGCGTGGCCCTGATCTACGGCTTCACCGCCGGGATCCCGGGCCGTGGGGCCGGCGTCGACTTCGCCACCGTCCACACCGCGGTGGCCGAGTCCTCGACCAGCCCGGTGCTGCTCTTCGCCGGCATGGCGCTGCTCGCCATCGGCCTGCTCTTCAAGGCCGCCGCCGCCCCGTTCCACGTCTGGACCCCGGACGTCTACCAGGGCGCGCCGACCCCGGTGACCGGCTTCATGGCCGCCTGCACCAAGGTCGCCGCGTTCGGCGCCCTGCTGCGGGTCTTCCACGTCGCCTTCGCCGGGGCCTCCTGGGACTTCACCCCGGTGCTCGGCGCGGTGGCGGTGCTGACCATGCTGGTCGGCGCGGTGCTGGCCGTCACCCAGACGGACATCAAGCGGCTGCTGGCGTACTCGTCGATCGCGAACGCGGGCTACCTGCTGGTGGGCGTGCTGGCGCCCAGCAAGGAGGGGCTCTCCGGCACGATGTTCTACCTGGTCGCGTACGGCTTCTCGGTGCTCGCCGCGTTCGCCGTGGTGACGCTGGTGCGGGACGCCGACGGGGAGGCCACCCACCTGTCCCGCTGGGCCGGGCTGGGCCGCCGGTCGCCGTTCTTCGCGGCGATCTTCACGTTCATCCTGCTGGCCTTCGCCGGTATCCCGCTCACCAGCGGCTTCACCAGCAAGTTCGCGGTCTTCGCCCCGGCGCTGGACGCGAACCAGGCCTGGCTGGTGATCGCTGGCGTGCTGACCAGCATGGTGCTGGCCTTCCCGTACCTGCGGGTCGTGGTGATGATGTGGCTCTCCGAGCCCGGCGACGCCACCCCGACGGTCACCGTGCCGGGCGCGCTCACCTCGGCCGCCCTGGTCATCGGGGTGCTCGCCACGCTGGTCCTGGGGGTCGCCCCGGCGCCCCTGCTCGACCTGGCCAACGGTGCCGCCGAATTCGTGCGATGACCCAGGTTCCGCCCGGGGGCCGGTACGCCGTGGCGTACCGGCCCCCGGTCCGTATCCCCCTCTCCGGGCAGGTCGAACGGGTGTGGCATGGTTGATAGCGTGGTGATTCCGGCTGGCGAGCGTTCAGGTGCCACCGGCCCGGGCGGTGGTCCGGGCCCGGGCACGGGTCAGTTCGGCGCGCTCGGCCTGCACCTCGCCGATCCGCGCGTCGAGGCGTCCGTGCTGGGCCTCCTGGAGCGGGTCGAGACCGACCTGCGGGCCAGCGTGGCCAGCGCCGACCCGCTCGTGACCGAGGCGGCCCGGCACCTGGTCGAGGCCGGCGGCAAGCGGTTCCGCCCGCTGCTGGTGGCGCTCGGCGCCCAGTTCGGCGACCCGGAGGGCGCGCAGGTCGTGCCCGCCGCCGTGGTGATGGAGCTGACCCACCTGGCGACGCTCTACCACGACGACGTCATGGACGAGGCGGCCGTGCGCCGGGGCGCCCCGAGTGCCAACTCCCGCTGGACCAACTCGGTGGCCATCCTCGTCGGCGACTACCTCTTCGCCCGCGCCGCGGACATCGCGGCCGACCTGGGCCCGGAGGCCGTCCGCCTGCAGGCGCGCACCTTCGCCCGGCTGGTGCACGGGCAGATCGCCGAGACGGTCGGCCCGCGCGACACCGACCCGGTGGCGCACTACCTGCACGTCATCGCCGAGAAGACCGGTTCGCTCATCGCCACCTCGGCCCGCTTCGGCGGCATGTTCGGCGGGGCGTCCCCCGAGCACGTCGAGGCACTGGCCGGCTACGGCGAGGTCATCGGGGTGGCCTTCCAGCTCTCCGACGACCTGCTGGACATCGCCAGCGAGTCGGTGCAGTCGGGCAAGACGCCCGGCACCGACCTGCGCGAGGGCGTGCCGACCCTGCCGGTGCTCTACGCGCTCGCCTCCGACGACTCGGACGCGGCCAGCGTCCGGCTCCGGGAGATCCTGGCCACCGGCCCGCTTGTCGACGACGCGCTGCACGCCGAGGCCCTCGGCCTGCTCCGCGAGTCCCCGGCCCTCAAGCGCGCCCGGGAGACGGTCCGCAGCTACGCCGAGGACGCCCGCTCCCACCTCGCCCCGCTCCCCGAGGGCCCGG
>NZ_JBSSLX010000095.1:0-20080 GCF_053890995.1 Micromonospora sp. I033
TGCTCCGGCGGCCGCTACGACAACCTGGCCAGCTCCGGCAACACCCGCTTCCCGGGGGCGGGGCGTCGACCCCGGCCTCGATCGGCGACTGCCTCGTGTCCGACCAGCCGGGCAGCGGCACCGAGGAGTCGAAGAAGAGCCCGGCCAGGATCAGGCCGAAGCTGGTGAGCAGGCCGAGGCCCATGGCCGTGCCGGCGATCACGGTCAGCCGCCGGCGCCGGCCGGTCCGGTCGACGAACACCGGCGGCGCACCGCCCGGCTCGTTCTGCATGGTGCTGGGTCTCCCACTGTCACGCGCTCACGCCGGTTGACGGACCGGCTCGGGAGACCGCGCGGCCTCCGTGCCAAACAGCGCCGGTGGCGCCGGCCGCGTCACGTCAGGTCGTGCGCAGTTCCTCCACCGTCGTGCTGGCGCGCAGGAAGAGCACGCCGACGCCGGCGGTCAGCAGCACGGCGGCCAGTCCGCCGGCCGCGGACCAGGCGAGCTGCTCCCACGGTACGTGCGGCGGGACGGTCACCTCGGGCACCCACTCGGTGCGGGTGTAGCGGGCACCGGTGGCCGGATCCCCGCAGAGTTGCTCGCCCGCGTCGCAGACCGTCTGCTCGTAGCCCCCGGCGGAGGGTGCGGGAAACACACCCCGGACGAGCAGGTAGCCGACGGCCAGCGCGAGGCCGATCGCGGGCACCGCCGGGGCGAGCGACTGCCAGAGCAGCGAGCGGCCGATGGTGGCCCGCGGCACCCCGGTCGCCACCAGCGCCGCGTACGCCCGGCGCCGGCTCGTGATCCCCTCGACGACCGCCACCAGCAGCCCGCCGGCCGCGATCGCCACGGACACCGCGACCCCCAGGTCGACCAGGTCCATCGCGCCCAGGTAGAAGGAGTCCGAGCCGGCCATCCCGGCACCCGTGCGGCGCTCCAGCTCCATGCTGGCCAGGAAGTCGGCGCGGACACCGGCGGCGCCCGCGCCGAAGACCAGGGCCGCCAGCAGCGCCGCGAAGGTGCGGCTGCCCGCCCACGGGTCGGCGGTCAGCCGGCGCGCGGCGAGCAGCGCGGCCGGGCGGCGGCCGTACCGGTGCAGCAGGCGACCGGTGGCGTGGGAGAGCCAGCCGGTGCCGGCGATCACCCCGACCATGGCGGCCAGGGCGCCGAGGATGAGCAGCGTCGGCAGCAGCCAGGGCGGCGGCTGGTCGTGCCGCCGCTCGTACCAGAGGCCCACCGGCCGGAACGCGGCGAACAGGGCCAGCCCCACCACGATCAGCAGGCCGGGCCACGGCCAGGGCGCCCGGGTGCGGACCCGGCGGACCACGCCGAACGGGGTGGTGGTGACCCGGCGCAGCAGCACCGCGCCGACCAGGGCGGCGAGCAGCGGCAGGCCGAGCACCACGGCCAGCACGGCCGGCGGGGCCGGGTGGACGTCGGTGGGCAGCGGCAGCCGCCCGTCCGGACCGGGCCGGTGCAGCAGCCGGTGGCCGGCCAGGAAGACGGCGAGGCCCACGACGGTGCCGAGCAGGCTGGCCAGCCCGGTCTCCGCGGCGGCGATGCGGGTGACCTGACGCGGGGTCGCCCCGGCCAACCGGAGCGCGGCCAGCCGGCGGTCCCGGGCCGGCGCGCCGAGCCGGGCGCACTGCCCGGCCAGCCCGAGCACCGGCACGACGAGCAGCAGCAGGCCGAACGTCAGGCCGCCCCGCAGGCCCGGCTCGCGCAGCAGCCCGTTGGTGTACTGGACGGACCAGCGGACCGAGTTGTCGTCGGTGGCCGGCGGGGTGGGTATGGCCAGCACGGTGAGCGCGGCCAGCCCGACCAGCGTGGCCAGGGCGGCGCTCAGCGCGGTCAACGCGACCCGGGCGGTGTCGGTGCGGGTGCCGGCCCCGGCGAGCCGGAACAGCGTGCCCGGCCTCACCGGTGACCGCCGGGCACCGGCGCGTCGAGACGGAGGCCGGACGGATCGACCAGCCCGTCGCGCAGGGTGACCTCACGGTCGGCGTACGCGGCGATCCGCGGCTCGTGGGTGACCAGCACGACAGTGGTGCGCTGTTCCCGGGCCAGCCGGACGAGCTGGGTGAGCACCTGCTCGCCGGTGAGCGTGTCCAGCGCGCCGGTGGGCTCGTCGGCGAAGAGCACCCGCGGCTCGGTGACCAGGGCCCGGGCCAGGGCCGAGCGCTGCTGCTGCCCGCCGGACATCTCGCCCGGCCGGGCGTCGGCGACCTCGGCCACGCCGAGCCGCTCCAGCCAGGTGAGCGCCGCCGTCCGCGCCTCCCGCCGCCCCGTGCCGGCGAGAAGTAGCGGAAGGGCGACGTTCTCCGCCGCGGTCAGCTCGGCGACGAGCTGGCCGAACTGGAAGAGCACCCCGAACTCGGTCCGCCGCAGCCGGGACCGGGCCGACTCCGACCACTCGTCGATCCGCTCCCCGCGCCAGGTGACCTGCCCGGCATCCGGGCGCAGGATGCCGGCGAGGCAGTGCAGCAGGGTGGACTTGCCGCAGCCGCTCGGGCCGGTGACCGCGAGGATCTCGCCCTCGGCCACGTCGAGCGTCACGCCGCGCAGGGCCGGCGTCCTTCCGTACGCCCGGACCACGCCACGTGCCTGAAGGAAGCTCACGAGTGCACCTCCCGGTGCCAGTCGGCGACGCGCTCCAGGGTGGTGTGCAGCCACCGCAGGTCGGCGTCGAGATGAGCGATGGCGAAGTCGGCCGCGATCACCTCGTCGAGGCGGGCCGCCGGGGCGGTCTTCACTGCGGTCAGCTCGCGCAGCCGCTCGGTGTGCGCCCGGCGCTGGGCGATCAGGTAGGCGCGGGCCCGCTCGACGTCGGCGACCATGAGCGCGACCACCACCTTGGCGAAGAGGGTGCTCGCCACGTAGGGCATGGGCGGCTCGACGGTGGCCAGCCACCGGTCGAGCGTGGCCCGCCCGTCCGCGGTCAGCGCGTAGGCCGTGCGGTCCGGGCCGCCCTCGCGGGCCTGGCCGGCCGGGGCCACCAGACCGTCCCGCTGGAGCCGGGCCAGGGTGGCGTAGACCTGCCCGAAGGCGAGCGGCCGGGCCCGGGGCAGCCGCTCGTCATGGGCGCGCTTCAGCTCGTAGCCGTGGCGGGGGCCGCGCGCGAGCAGCCCGAGCAGGACGTGCTGAGTGGACACGCGCCTCACTATTCATCGAGTGAATAGTGGTGTCAAGGGTGGCCCGTGCGGCGACGCGCCGCACGGGCCGGTCGGGGGTCAGGAGGTCCAGGCGGGGTCGCGACCGGTCCGGCCGAGGAGGGCGTCCAGCGTGGTCGGCTCGGCGCTGGTGGGGACGGGCTCACCGAAGGCGCCCATCTGCTGCCCGGTGTCCCCCATCCGGTCCATGAAGCCGTGGCCCTCCGCCAGCACGGCCGGGTCGACCTCCAGCCGCTGGCCGGTCGCCCGGGCCAGGTCCCAGCCGTGCACGACGAGGTCGATCAGGGCCATCTGGCCGACGGTCTCCTGGGACAGCCCCATGCCGGGCGAGATGCCCTCCAGCGCCGCCGGGTCCGCCCACGCCCGGGTCAGGCGGACCGTCTCGGCCGCGAACCGGTCCCGCCAGCCCTCGGTCAGGTGGTCGGTCTTGGCCGCCCAGTCGACCTCCCGCCGGCGGGCCAGGTCCTGGAAGTTCACCACCACGTCGAAGAGGTGGTTGAGCAGGTCGCGCACCGTGTAGTCGGGGCACGGGGTGGGCAGGCCGAGCTGGTCGTCGGCGATGCCCTGGACCACCGCCGCCGTCCGGGGCGCGGCGACGGCCAGCAACTCACTAGTCTTCGTGGTCATACGGACCAGCGTATGAGGGCGGTCTTGAAGAAATGCGACACGAGCCGCGGCGGGACAGCAGGGGGATCCTCGACCCCGGCCGGCTGCGGCGGCGGGTCCGCTTCCGGCGCCGGCTGCCGACCCCGGCGCTGCGCCCCTGGGTCGAGCACTACTGGCTGATCGACTGGGCGCTGACCGAGCCGTTCGACCAGCGGATCGTTCCGCACCCGGCGGTCAACGCGGTGTTCCAGGCGCAGGACGGCGGAGCCGAGCACGGCCTGCTGGCCGGAGTGGACACCGGCCTGTTCACGATCACCCTGCACGGCACCGGCCGGGTCACCGGAGTGCAGTTCCGCCCGGGCGGCTTCCGCGCCTTCTGGCGCCGCCCGGTGGCCGAGCTGACCGGCCGGCGGCTCCCGCTGCCCGCCGGGCCACCACCCTCCGGCGCGGCCCCCGCCGGGCCGTTCACCGCCGGGCCGGTCTGCCCGGGCACCGACACGCAGCGGTGCCGCCGGCTGGACGACCTGCTCATTGCCTGGGAGCCGGTGCCGGACCCGCTCGCCGCCGAGGCCACCGCCCTGGTCGAGGAGATCCGCGCCGACCGGAGCGTGCTGCGCGTCGACGACTTCGCCCGGCGGCACGGCGTCTCCACCCGGCGGCTCCAGCGGCTCTTCCTGGACCACGTCGGCGTCGGTCCGAAGTGGGTGATCCGCCGCTACCGGCTCCAGGAGGCGATCGAGCAGGCCGCCGCCGGGCCGCTCGACTGGTCCCGGGTCGCCGCCGACCTGGGGTACGCCGACCAGGCCCACCTGGTCCGCGAGTTCACGGCGGTGGCCGGGGTGTCGCCGGCCGCGTACGCCCGCTCGCTGGCGGCGTCGCGCGGCGGGTGACCCGGGCTCAGCGGCGGCGGACGGCGACCACCGCGACGTCGTCGTGGATCTCCGGCGGCGCCAGCTCGACCAGCAGCCGCTGGCAGAACTGGTCCAGGTCGTCGTCGACCCGGATGGCGACCGCGCCGAGCGCGGCCATGCCCTCGTCGATGGTGGCGTCCCGCCGCTCGATCAGCCCGTCGGTGTAGAGGACCAGCGTGGCACCGGCCGGCAGCACGAACTCCAGGTCCGGCGGTCGGGGCGCGCGCACCCCGAGCAGCGGGGCGGAATGCTGCACGAACTCGATCCGCCCGTCGTTGCTGACCAGGGCCGGCAGGTGCCCGGCGCTGGCCAGCCGGATCAGCCCGCTGCCCGGGTCGAGCAGCAGCACGCAGATGGTGGCCAGCTCGGCCGGCAGCAGGGTGCGCATCATCTCGTTGACCCGGTCCAGGATCACGCCCGGCGGATGCCCCTCGACGGCGTACGCGCGCACCGCGTGCCGCAGCTCGGCCATCACGGTGGCGGCGTGCAGGGAGTGCCCGGCCACGTCGCCGATCGCCATCAGCAGGTGACCGTCGAGCATCACCAGCTCGTAGAAGTCGCCGCCCACCTCGGTGTGGGCGCTGGCCGGCTCGTAGCGGACGGCCAGGTCCAGGCCGGCGATCTCGGGCAGCCGGCGGGGCAGCAGGCTGCGCTGGAGGGTCACCGCGATGCGGTGCTCCTGGTCGAAGGAGCGCTGGGCCTCCACCGCCGAGGCGACGGCCTGGGCGAGCTGCACCAGCACCGGGGTCCGTACGGTCTGGGTGGCGGTCGGCACCACCACGTAGAGCGGCGCCCGGTCCTCCCGCAGCCGGGCGGCGGCCACGGTAACCGTGTCGCCGGCGGGCCAGGCGGTCAGGTCCCAGGCGCCCGGTTCGTCGACCCGCACCCGCGTGCCGATCGGCAGGCCGGTGTCGTCCACCGTCCACGGCACGATCACCGGTGGCGCCTCCGGGCCGGCGGTCACCCCGGCCAGGCAGTCGCCGTCGAACGTCTCCGCGATCACCGCCGCCGGGCTCTTGAAGATCTGCGCCGCACCGGCCGCCGCCGCCTCCAGCAGCCGGACGAAGTTCGGTGCCGCGTGCATCTGCACGGTGGCGTCGGCCAGCGCGGCGAGCCGCTCGGCGAGCAGCTCGGCCCGCTGCCGGGCCTGGTAGTAGCGGAGCACCGCGTGCGCGGTGGCGACCAGTTCCTCCGGCTCGATCGGCTCGGCCAGGTACGCGTCCGCGCCCCGGGTCAGCCCCTGCGCACGGTCCACCACGTCCACCGCGTGCGCCGAGACGTGGATGACCGGGGTCGACGGGCGGAAGTCCTTGATCAGCTCGCAGACCTCGAAGCCGCTCATGTCCGGCAGCCGGACGTCGAGCACCACCAGGTCGATCCCGTCCTTGCGCACCAGGTCCAGCGCCTCGGCGCCGTTCTCGGCCTCGACGGTCGCGAAGCCGGCCCGGGTCAGCCAGCTGACCAGCAGGTACCGCTTCGGACCGCTGTCGTCGACCACCAGCACGGTCGCCGGGGCGCCCTCCACCGTCAGGCTCCGCCCACGGGAAGATGCACGGTGAAAGTGCTGCCCCGGCCGGGTTCGCTGGTCAGCTCCATCGTCCCGCCGAGCAGTGTGACCAGCCGGCGCGCGTACGGCAGGCCGAGGCCGGTGCCGCCGACCCGCGTCGTGCCGGGCACCTGGTAGAACTCCTCGAAGATCCGCTCGTGCAGCTCCGGCGGGATGCCCGCGCCGGTGTCGCTGACCGACAGCGACCAGAGGTCGCCGCGGCGTTCCGCCCGCAGCCGCACCTCACCCCGCTCGGTGAACTTCAGGCCGTTGTGCAGCAGATTGCGCAGCACCTGGGCGAGCAGCACCTCGTCCGAGCGGACCGTCGCCGGGGCCGGCGGCTCCTCCACGACCAGCTCCACACCCGGCCGGGTGGCCAGCGCCCGCAGCGTGCCGCGGAGCTGCCCGAAGAGCCCGCGCAGGTCCACCTCGACCCAGTTCGGTTCGAGCCGGCCCGACTCGGCCTTGGCCAGGTCGAGAAGCTCGTTGACCAGGCCGAGCAGGTCGGCCGCGGACGACCGGATCAGCCCCACCTGCCGGGCCTGCTCGGCGGTGAGCGGGTCGGAGGCGGAGTCGCCGAGCAGGCGGCCCAGCCCGATGATCGCGGTGACCGGGGCGCGCAGCTCGTGGCTCACGTTGGCCAGGAACCGGCTCTTCGACTCGCTGGCCGCGCGGAGCTGGGCGGACTTCTCGTCCAGCTCGGCGTAGAGCGCCACCACGCCGCGGTTGGTCTCCTCCAGCTCCTCGGTGAGCTGGTTGTAGAGCGCCATCACGCCCCGGTTGGTCTCCTGGAGCTCGGAGTTGAGCACCTCCAGCTCGTCGCGGTGGCTGCGCACCTCGTCGAGGGCGGCGATGAGCTGCGCGTTCTGTGCGGCCAACTCGTCCAGCGCGGTGCCCGGAGCGCTGCCGGCCAACTCGGTCCGGAGCTGGTCGAGACGCTCCGGCGTCAGCGGCGGCGCGTGGGCCGGGACTCGTCGGGACATCCTCACGACCGTATCGTCCCCGTCGGCCACCACACCCAGCATGTCCACCAGACGCGCCACCGCACCGGACTGCGGCTCGTACCGGCCGTCGGGGAGGGGACGGGCCGGGACCAGGTCCACCCGGAGCACCGGCCCGCCGGTGGTGACCTCCCGGTCCAGCACGAAGGCGACGTCCGCGCCGCCGACGGTGCGCAGCAGGTCCCGGGCCACCTCGCTGAGCGCGGTGGCCAGGCGTACCTGGTCCTGGTGCTCCAGCCCGACGGCGGCGGCCACCTCCCGGCCGCGCTGCCGGACCAGGAAGATGTCGTGCTCCACCCGGAGCGTCATCTGCAGCACCGGGTCGGCGGCGGACGGGCGGGTCACGGCTCCGCCCGGGCGACCAGGACGCAGGCGTCGTCGCGGCGGACCCCGGCGTCGCGGAGCAGGGTGGCGGCGATCAGCAGCGGCTGGCGGCCGGTCAGGCCGGGGTAGTCGGCCAGGTCCCAGCGGTCCGCCACG
This sequence comes from Micromonospora sp. I033, assembly GCF_053890995.1. Lineage (NCBI taxonomy): Bacteria > Bacillati > Actinomycetota > Actinomycetes > Micromonosporales > Micromonosporaceae > Micromonospora > Micromonospora sp. I033. The sequence continues at coordinate 7,695 of NZ_JBSSLX010000095.1, forward strand.
CCGTCGCTGTGCATCACCAGGGTCGCCCCGGACGGGAACGGGTAGTCGTACTCCCGCACCGCGGGGCGCTGGTGTCCGGCGATGCCGGGCAGCGAGACGAGACCCCGCCGTCGCTCACCCGCGGCCACGATCATGGCTGCGATGTTGCCCAGCCCCGCGTACCGCAGCAAGCCCGACACGGGATTCAGTTCGGCCACCGCCAGCGCGGCGCCGCGGGTGTGCCCGATGGCCCGGTGCAGGTGCTGCACCACGGTGCCCGGCGAGCTGGGCGGCGCGGCCCGGAAGGCGGCCAGCGCGGCTCCCGTCGCGGCGGCGGCCAGCGGGCCGTGTCCCAGGCCGTCGCAGACCAGCACCTGCCGCCGGCCGTCGGCCACCCGCACCGCGTACCCGTCGCCGCTCACCTGCTCGCCGGTGATCGGCCGGACCAGCGCGCCGGCCCAGTCCGGCTCGGGGACCGGACCGTTCCAGACCTGGACGGTCAGCACGGTGCCGCGGCCGGGCAGCGAGTAGCCGTCGAACCGGCTCGCCTGCCGGACGATCGCGCCGAGGCCGATGCCGAGTGTGCCGGTGGTGGAGTGCCCGTCCGCGGAGGAGAGGGCGAGGTCGGCCATGCCGGGGCCGGAGTCGATCGCCACCAGCTCCACCCCGGCCCGCCCGCCCCGGCGTGCCGGGCGGAGCAGCAGGGTGCCCTCCTGGGCGTGCTTGACCAGGTTGCTGGTGATCTCGGCGGTGACGATGGCCAGGTCTGCGACCCGCTGCTCGCCGAGTTCCAGCTGCCGGCCGAGCCGCTCGGCGGCCCGCCGCACGCTGCTCGCCGTGGCGCCGCTCTCCAGCCGGAACCAGAGACCGTGGTCGGCGACCACGTCGGCGTTCATCGGGACCACTTGGTGACGGTGATCCGGGTGCCTTCACCCACGGCGGTCCAGATGTCGAAGTCGTCGACCAGCCGCCGGGCGCCGCTGAGCCCGAGACCGAGCCCGCCGCCGGTGGTGAAGCCGTCGGTGAAGGCCTCGTCGAGGTCGGGGATGCCCGGGCCCTGGTCGGCGAAGACGATGCGCACCCCGCGCCGGCGCCCGTCCTCGACGGTGACCACCTCGGCGCTGCCCCCGCCGCCGTAGATCAGCGTGTTGCGGGCCAGCTCGCTGGCGGCGGTGACCAGCTTGGTCTGGTCGACCAGCGAAAGCTTGACCGCGACGGCGGTGGTCCGCACCAGCTGCCGGACCCGGACCACGTCCTCGTCGCTGCGGATCGCCTGGGTCGCCGGCACTCCCAGGTCGACGCCGGCGGTCATGGCGTGGCCGTCGTCTCGGCGTCCTCGTCGACGTCCGCCTCGTCCCACTCGTCGCCGCGGGTGGCCGCGATCAGCTCCATGCCCCGCTCGACGTTCAGCGCGGTGCGGATGCCGTGGAGCGACAGCCCCAGCTCGACAAGGGTGATGGCGACGGCCGGACGCATCCCGACCACCACCGTCTCGGCGTCGAGCACCTTGGAGATGGACGCGATGGTGGAGAGCATCCGGCCGACGAAGGAGTCGACGATGTCCAGCGCCGTGATGTCGATGATCACGCCGTGCGAGCCGGTGGCGACGATCCGCTCGGCCAGGTCCTCCTGGAGCTGGATCGCCGTCTGGTCGGACATGTCGACCTGGATGGAGACCAGCAGGATGTCACCGATCTTGAGGATCGGCACCCGCTCCATCAGGACTCCCGGCGCGGGCGGCGGGAGGTGGTCTCGACGCCGGTCAGGCGCAGCACGTGGCGCAGCGCGTCGGCCAGGCTCGCCTTGGTGGCGATGTCGCCGAACTCGATGCCGAGGGCGACGATCGTCTGGGCGATCTGCGGCCGGATGCCGGAGATGATGCAGTCGGCGCCCATCAGCCGGGCGGCCACCACGGTCTTGAGGATGTGCTGGGCGACCTGGGTGTCCACCGCCGGCACGCCGGTGATGTCGATGATCGCGTAGGGCGAGCCGGTGTCGACCAGGGTCTGGAGCAGCCGCTCCATCACCACCTGGGCGCGGGCCGAGTCGAGGGTGCCGACCAGCGGGACGGCGACCACGCCCTCCCAGAGCTTCACCACCGGCGTGGAAAGCTCCAGCAGCTGCTCCGCCTGGTCGGCGATCAGGCCCTCCCGGGCGCGCACGAAGGTCTCGAAGGTGAACAGCCCCATCTGGTCGACCAGGCCGGAGAAGGCGACGAAGTCGCGCAGGGTGTCGGTGCCCTGGTCCTGCTCCATCAGCTCCAGCAGCGCGTCCTTGACCGCGAAGACGCTGATCGCGGTCTCGGTGGCGCTGAAGCCCTGCCGGGCCCGGCTCGTCGACAGCTCGGCGAGCACCGCGCGCAGCTCGCCGCCGTGCTCGTCGGCCAGGTCGGCGAGACCGTTCCCTGTCGCGTCGACCATGCTGCGGTGCAGCTCGCGTACCTGCCGGCTCAGCTCGGCCTGGCTGAGGCGACCGCGCAGCGAGGCGACGATGATCTCCGTCCAGCGCTCGGTCAGCCGGTCGGCGTGCTCACTCAGCAGGCGGGCGAGCCGGCCACTCTGTTCGGCGCTCAACGCCATGTTGACCTCCCTGAACTCTGGACGGGCGGACTCTATCACCGGAGGTTGCCGCACTAGTTGCCGCAGAGCAAAGGAATGATCGACGGCACCCTTGTCGGCTCCCGTTCTGCACGTTGCCAGCTTCGTGGGATACCGTTCCACCGAACACAGGAGGTCGGCGAATGTCCCTGACGGTGCACACGGAACAGCGCGGCGACGTGGTCGTCGTGTCGGTCGCGGGCGAGCTGGACATGGCGACGGCACCGCAGCTCCAGGACCAGATCACGGACCTGCTGGACAAGGGGCGCAACCGCCTCGTGTTCGACCTGGCCGAGGTGTCGTTCTGCGACTCCACCGGGCTGTCGGTGTTCGTGCGCGCCAAGAACAGCTGCGACGAGGCCGGCGGCGTGGTCCGGCTGGCCGCCCCGCAGCGCGGTGTGCTCCGCATCCTCGAGGTCAGCGGCCTGGTCGAGGTGCTGCACACCTACCCCACGGTGGAGCAGGCCGTGGCGGGCGACCCCACGCCGGCCTCCTCCTGACCGTTCCCGCTCAGCGCTCGTCCTCGATGTGGCGGGGACGGGCGATCACCATGCCCGCCGTCGTCTGCACGGCGAGGGCCACCAGCAGGAAGCCGATCGGCGCGGTCCACCCCCCGGTCGCCTCGTAGAGGACGCCGACCAGCAGCGGGCCGAGCGCGGCGATCACGTAGCCGGTGCTCTGTGCGAAGGCGGAGAGGGCCACCGTGCCCTCGGCGGTCCGGGCGCGCAGCCCGATGGTGGTCAGGATCAGCGGGAACGCTCCCTGGCCGAGGGCCAGCAGCAGCACCCAGAGCGGCGCCAGGCCGTGCGGCGCGAGCGCCAGACCGAGGTACGCGGCTGCGGAGAAGGCCGTCAGCGACAGCACCAGCGGTCGCAGGGTGGGCAGCCGGCCGGCCAGGGTCGGCATCATCAGCGCCACCGGCACGCCCAGCGCGGTCACCCCGGCGAGCAGCAGGCCGGCCGCCTCCGGCGCGTAGCCGGCGTCCCGGAAGAGCTGGGCCAGCCAGCCCATGATCGCGTACCCGCTGAGCGACTGCGCCCCGAAGTACACCGCCATGGCCCAGCCGAGCCGGGTCCGCCCCGGCCGTACCCGCGCCGGCCCGGCGGCGGCCACCGCCGGCGCCGCGGTCCGTCGCGCGGCCCGGGCCCGCAGCGCCAGCGGCACCCACGGGAGCACGGCCACCGCGCCCAGCCCGGCCCAGACGCCGAGCCCGGCCCGCCAGGAGCCGAAGGCGTGGGCGATCGGCACCGCCGAGGCGGCGGCCACCGTCGTGCCCACGGTCAGGGTCATCGTGTACGCCCCGGTGACCAGCCCGGTGCGGTGCGGGAAGTGCTGCTTGACCAGCATCGGCAGCAGGATGTTGGCGACCGCGATGCCGGCCAGTGCGAGCGCGCTGGTGAGCACGAAGACCGCCGCCGAGTCGGTGACCACGCGCAGCACCTGCCCGACGGTGAGCGCGAGCATGGCGAGCACCAGCACCCGGGCGGCCGGCCAGCGGCGGACCAGCCACGGGGTGAGGGCCCCGAGCCCGGCGAAGGCGATGGTGGGCAGCGTGGTGACGACGCCGGCCATCGTGCCGGAGAGGCCCAGCCCGTCCCGGATCTCGTCGAGCAGGGCACCCAGGCTGGTCACCGCGGCGCGCAGGTTGAGCGCGACCAGCAGCATGCCGACCAGGACCAGCAGGCCACCGCGGGCCGGGGCGGCCGGGGGCACGGCGGCGGCCGGCGCTCCGCCGGCCTGCGGCGGCACGTCGGTGGTGGGCGCGTCGCTGACCGGGGCCGCGGTGGACGTGGGTGGCGGGGTCATGACCTCGAACCTACAATCATGGGATGAATTTCGGCAGGAGGTGTAACCGGTGACACCCGCCGTCGATTCCGTCGCCGTGCCGCCGCGCGGTCACCGGGTGCGCCAGACCATCGAGCAGCTTCGGGCCCGGATCCTCGGGGGCGAGTGGCCGGTGGGCGCGAAGATCCCCACCGAGCCGCAGCTCGTCGCCGCGCTGGGCGTGGGGCGGAACACGGTCCGCGAGGCGGTCCGGGCGCTGGTGCACGCCGGGGTGCTGGAGTGCCGGCAGGGCTCCGGAACCTACGTGTTGTCGACCGACGAGCTGGCCCCTGTGGTGGCCCGCCGGCTCACCGACGACCGAATGGCCGAGGTGATCGAGGTCCGGCGTGCCTTCGAGGTGGAGGCGGCCCGGCTCGCCGCGCTGCGGCGTACCCCCGCCGACCTGGCGGCGCTCGACGCCGCGCTCGCCAGCCGGGAGGCCGCCTGGCGCTCCGGCCGGGTCGCGGAGTTCGTGGAGGCGGACGCCGCGCTGCACGTCGCGGTGGTGGCCGCCGCGCACAACGCCATGCTGGCCGAGCTCTACGCCTCGGTCGGCGCCGCGCTGCGCAGCACCGTCGCCCAGGCGATGGGCGAGGCCCTGGAGCCCGAGCGGTACGTCGACCACGGCCGGCTGGTCGAGGCGATCCGGGACGGCGACCCGGCCCGGGCGGCGATCGAGGCCGGTGCTTTTCTCGAAGCCCCCTCCGGGGCATAGGTTGTGCCGGACGGAGATTCGGACAGCACGGGAGTACGGATGCTCAAGGGCTTCAAAGACTTCATCATGCGCGGCAACGTCGTCGACCTGGCGGTCGGTGTCGTCATCGGCGCGGCCTTCACCGGCGTGGTCACCCAGCTCACCAAGTCGTTCCTCGAACCGCTGGTCCGGGTGTTCATCGCGCTGATCACCGGCAGCAGGGACGGCCTCAGCGGCTCCACCCCGAAGTTCCGGGGCATCCCGTTCGACTGGGTGGCCTTCGTCAACGCCGCGATCACCTTCCTGCTCACCGCGGCGGCGCTGTACTTCCTGGTGGTCTACCCGATGAACCGGCTCGCCGAGCGGCGCCGGCGCGGCGAGGAGCCGCCGCCGAAGGCCCCGAGCGAGGAGATCAAGCTGCTCACCGAGATCCGGGACGCGCTGCTCGCCGGCAACCAGTCGGTCCCGGCGCAGCAGCGCGGTGCGCTGGACGACGTGCTCGGCCGTCGGCAGGAGCCGCCGGCGGCGCGCTGACGCCATAGCCGATCGGCCCCCGTGGGAATCCCGCGGGGGCCGACGCGTGTCGAACACATGTTCGATAGAGTCCGGGCATGGAGCAGCGCAGGCACTGGTGGAACGGGAAATGGGGGCGGCTGGCCCGGCGGGACGTCTTCCTCCGGGTCGACGGCGACCGCTGGCACGTCGAGCAGCGCGCCGGCGGCGCCGAGGGGGTCTCCCAGTTCTACGAGTACGCCAGCGTCGAGGAGGCCGAGGAGACGGTCCGGGCACTGCTGGAGGGGACGGACACCTGGCGCGAGCTGTCCCCCCGCCCGCCGAGCGGCTGGGCCCCGTCCGTTTAGCGCCCGCGCGCCTCGGGAACCGCGCCTGTATGAGCCAGCAGCAGGACAGCGTCTCCCGGGTCACCACCGGCATGCGGGTGGTCGACTCCACCGGCGTCGAGGTGGGCACCGTGGATCTCGTCCAGCGCGGCGACCCGGCCGCCGTGACCGTGCAGGCGCCCGCTCCGGTGGACCCGGGCAGCAGCCTGGACGAGCTGATCGGGTCGGCGGCCGCCGAGGAGCCGGACGTCCCGGCCGACCTGGCCGCCCGGCTGCTCCGCGAGGGCTACCTCAAGGTCTCCACCGAGCTGGCCCGCACCGGCGCGGTCTACGTGCTGGCCGACCGGATCGCCGCGGTCACCGACGACGGCGTACGCCTCACCGTCCCCGCCGCCGACCTCCCCCCGGAGGAGTGACTCCCCGGCGTCGAGGCGGAGGGCGTCGCCTGATCAGCCCGCCCGGGCCGGGGCGGCCGGTTCCGGCTCGGCCGCCGGCTCGGGTGGTGGTGGCGTGCCGGCGCGGCGGTGGCGGAACAGCAGCAGCATCAGCCAGCCGGCGACCAGACCCCAGAACGCGCCGCCCACGCCGAGCAGGCTCACCCCGGAGGCGGTGACCACGAGGGTGACCACCGCCGCCTCCCGGGCGTCCGGCTCGGCGACCGCCGCCGCGACCGCGCCGGCCAGCGCGCCGAGCAGCGCGAGCCCGGCCACCGCCTCGACCAGGACCGGCGGGGAGAGCAGCACCAGGGCGGTCGCCACGCCGGCCCCCAGGCCGAGCAGCGCCAGCCCGATCCCGGCGGTGACCGAGGCGATCCAGCGCCGCTCCGGGTCGGGGTGGGCGTCCGGGCCGGCGGCCAGCGCGGCGGTGATCGCGGCCAGGTTCACGGCGTGCCCGCCGGCCGGCGCGCCGAGCGCGGTGGCGAGCCCGGTCACCCGGAGCGCGGAGCCCAGCGGGGCCCGGTAGCCGTAGCCGGCGAGCACGGCGGTGCCCGGCACGTTCTGCGCGGCCATGGTGACCAGGAACAGCGGCAGCGCCAGCCCGACGACCGCGGGCAGGGTCCAGGCCGGCGCGGTCAGCACGACGGCCGGGGCGGCGTCGATCCGGGCCGGCCCGGACGCGGTCAGCGCGATCGCGACCACCGCCACGGCGAGCGCGCCGGGCACCGCCCAGCGGCGGGCGAACCGGTGCAGCAGCAGCCAGGCGAGCACGACCGGCCCGGCCAGCCGGGGCACCTCGACGAGGGCCCGGACGGGCGCGGTGCAGAGCGGCAGCAGCACCCCGGCGAGCATCGCGCTGGCGATCGGCGCGGGGATCGCGGCGACCGCCCGGCCCAGCGCCGGAACGAGCCCGGCCACGACGATCAGAAGGCCGGTGAGCAGGAACGCGCCGACCGCCGCCGGCCAGCCGCCGGGCACCGGACCGGTGGCGACGAGCAGCGCGGCGCCCGGGGTCGACCACGCGATGGCCAGCGGCAGCCGGTGCCGCAGCCCGAGCCAGACCGCGCAGCAGCCGCTGGCCACGCAGAGCGCGAGCAGCCCGGAGGCCGCCTGGGCCCCGTCCGCGCCCACCGCGCGCAGCCCGGCGAGCACGACCGTGAACGAGCTGGCGAAGCCGACCAGGGCGGTCACCACGCCGGCCAGCACGGGTTGCAGTCGACCGGCCATGCACTCTCCCTCGTCCGCCGTTCCGTTTACGGAACGGGCCGATGTAGCACGATAGCCCCATGGCAGCTGCCCCACCAGCCGGTGACCGGACCGCGGAAGCCGTCGGCCGGCGGATCCGCGCCCTCCGCGAGGAGCGGGGGATGTCCCTGTCCACGCTCGCCCGGCTGGCCGGCGTCGGGAAGGCCACCCTCTCCGGGCTGGAGAACGGCACCCGGAACCCCACCCTGGAAACCCTCTACGCGGTCACCGCCCAGCTCGGCGTGCCGCTCACCGCGGTGCTCTCCGCGCCGGCGGAGACGCCGACCGTACGCGGCGCCGCGGTGGGTGCCACCCTGCTGGAGGTCTTCAGCGACACCGACGCGACCTACGAGCTCTACCGGATGCGGGTCAGCCCCGGCCCGGCGCAGCTCTCCCCCGCGCACCAGGCCGGCGTCACCGAACACGTCACCGTCTTCTCCGGCGTGCTCCGCGCCGGCCCGGCGGACGCCCCGATGACCGCCGGCCCGGGGGAATACCTCCGTTGGACCTCCGACGTGCCGCACAGCTACGCCGCCGTCGGCGACGAGGTGGTCCGGGCGAGCCTGCTGCTGCGCTACCCCCGACCGACCACAGTGGATGCTTGATGCATACCGCGTGTGCAAGCGCGCGACATTTCTTTCCACAGACCCAGCAGTGCGTAGAGACGCGGAGCGGGTGTTCTTGGCAAGCTTGTCCCCATGACGCTCATCCTCCGCTCGGCCATCCTGAACGACGTCGGCCTCGTCCGGACCAACAACGAGGACTCCGCCCTCGCCGGTGACCGCCTGGTGGCGGTGGCCGACGGCATGGGTGGCCTCCCCGCCGGCGAGGTGGCCAGCGAGATCGTCATCCGCATCCTGGACGAGCTGACCCCGCCGACCGTGCCGGACGAGGCCGCCGACGCGCTGCGCGCCGTGGTGAGCACCGCCAACCAGCGCATCCGCGCCGCCATCACGGTCGACCCGGCCCGCGACGGCATGGGCACCACGCTCACCGCCGGCCTGCTCGCCGGCGACACCCTGGTCCTCGCCCAGGTCGGCGACTCCCGCTGCTACCTGCTGCGGGACAACGAGCTGAGCCAGCTCACCCGGGACGACACCTTCGTGCAGGCGCTGGTCGACCAGGGCGCGCTCTCCCCCGACCAGGCCCGCCACCACCCGCAGCGCTCGCTGGTCACCCGGGCGGTGCAGGGCTCGGACGCGCCCCCCGCCGTCGGGGTGCTCACCGTGTTCGCCGGGGACCGGCTGCTGCTGTGCAGCGACGGCCTCTCCGACTACGTGGAGGACGCCGCCATCGCCTCGGCGCTGGCCACCTACGGCGACCGGCAGCAGTGCGGCGAGCAACTGGTGAAGCTCGCCCACCAGGCCGGCGCACCGGACAACGTCACCGTGGTGGTCTCCGACGTCACCGAGGCCTGAGCCGGCCCGATTCGGGTTGCGCCGCCCGGTGGGTCGGGTTGGGATGAACGGATGCGCATTCGCCGGTTGGCCGCCGAGGAACGCCTGACCACCAGCTTCCCGCTCCAGGCGTACGCCTTCGAGGCATCGCCGATGGCCGTGTCGCGGACCGAGGAGTTCCGCGAGTACCTGCCGTACAACGCGGGCAACCGGACGCTGGTGGTCGAGGAGGACGGGGTCACCACGGCTGCCGTCTCCGCCGTCCCGATGCGGCAGAACCTGCGCGGCGCCGTGCTGCCGATGGCCGGCGTCGCCGGGGTGGCCACCCACCCGCTGGCCCGCCGGCGCGGGCACGTGCGGACGCTGCTGCACCGGCTCCTCGACGAGATGCGCGACGAGGGGCACCCGCTCACCGCCCTCTACCCCTTCCGCGCCTCGTTCTACGAGCGCTTCGGCTACGTCGGGCTGCCCCGCCGGCGTACCGCGGTCTTCACGCCGGCGGACCTGGCCCCGCTGCTCCGCGCCGAACTGCCCGGCGAGGTGGTCTGGGAGCGGGTCGGCGTCGGCTACGACCGGTGGCGGGCGTACACCGAGCGCTGCGTGCGCGAGCGGCACGGGTTCGCGATCTTTCCGGACTTCCGGGCGGTCGGGCTGCGCGACCGGGACGACCGCTGGCTGCTCACCGCCGTCCGGGACGGCGAGACGGTCGGCGCGGTCACCTACCGGATCGACGACCACGGCGGCGCGTTGATCGCCGACGACCTGCTGGCCGCCGATCCGTACGCCCGGGCCTCGCTGCTCCAGTTCTTCGCCCGCCACGTCGACCAGGTGGAGCGGATCAGCGTCGAGCTTCCCGCCGACGAGCTGCCCGAGCTGTGGCTCACCGACCTCGCCGTGCACGTCGAGGCGCGGGTGTCCCGGCCCGGCTCGCCCGCCCCGATGGCCCGGCTGCTCAGCCTGGACGCGCTCGCCGGCCGGCCCGCCGGGACCGGCCGGGCCGCCGTCGAACTGGTCGGCGACCGCTGGCTCGCCGGCACCCACCTGCTCGACGGCGCCACCGGCACCCTGGAGGTGCTCCCCGGGGACACCGCCGCCGCGGGCACCGTGCCGACCGCGCGGCTCACCGCCGCCGGGCTCTCTGCCCTGGCGTACGGCGTGCTGGACCCGGCCGAGGTGGCCGTGCGCGGGCTCGGCGAGGTGCCGGTGGACGCGGCGGCCGAGCTGCGCCGGATCTTCCCGCGCGCGCTGCCCTACCTGTTCGCCGACTTCTGAGTCCGTTTCCCGGCCCTGTCCGGGGGTAGGGTGCTGCGGTGCCGGGGTGGTGGGAAGCAGGAGGCTGGGGCCTGCTGGCCGGGTCCGCTCTGCTGGTCGGGGCGGTCGCCGGGTTCTCCGCGCGGGTGCCGCGCCGGATCACCGCGTCCGTCATGGCGTTCGGCGCCGGCGTGCTGCTCTCCGCGGTCTCGTTCGAGCTGCTCGCCGGGGCGCACGACCAGGGCGGGCTGCTGCCGGTGGCCCTCGGGACGGCGGTGGGGGCGCTCGCGTACACCGCGGCGAACATCCTGCTGGCCCGGCGCGGGGCGCGGCACCGCAAGCGCTCCGGCGTCGAGCAGCCCACCGAGCAGGAGCTGCCCGGCTCGGGTACGGCCATCGCGGTGGGCGCGCTGCTGGACGGCGTACCGGAGTCGGTGGTGATCGGCGCGAGCCTGCTGGGCGGCGGCAAGGTCAGCCTGGTCACCGTGGTCGCGGTCTTCCTCAGCAACGTGCCCGAGGGGCTGTCCAGCGCGGCCGGCATGCGTCAGGCCGGTCGCAGCCGGCGCTGGATCCTCCTGCTCTGGACGGCCATCGCCCTGGCCTCCGGCGTGGCCGCGCTGGCCGGGTACGCGCTGCTCGGCGGCGCCCCGCCCGCCGTGCTAGCCACCATCACCGCGCTCGCGGCCGGCGCCATCCTCGCGATGATCACCGACACCATGGTCCCGGAGGCGTTCGAGAACGCCCACCTGCTGGTCGGCCTGATCACCGTCCTCGGCTTCCTGCTCGCGTTCGCGCTGTCGCACGGCTGAGGCCGGTCACCGGCGGTGGGTCCTGGCTTATCCGCGGGTTAAGGATCCCGTCCGGAGTCGTGCGGGGAAGGCCGGTCCTCCTAGCATCGGGCGGTGCGCGTGAAGTCCGCTGTCGCCCTCCTCGTCCTCGCTGTCGCCACCGCCACCCTGCCCGCGTGCGGAGGCGACGGGCCGGCGGACCCGCCCGCGCCGGCGGCTGCCACCGCCGCCGGCCCGACGCCGCCCCCGACCGGCAGCCCGAGCGCCCGGGCCGGTCTCGGCAGCGCCAGGCCCAGCGCTGCTCCCGCAGCGAGCGCCTTCCGCGCCGGCAACCCCGACGGGCACGCCGCCGTGCCCGCCGAGGCGCGGGCGGTGGACACCTCGCGCCCGACCCGTACGGTCGGCACCGGCACCCCGGCGAGCTGCACCTCCGAGGCGGTGGTGAAGGCCGTGGCGGCCGGCGGGATCATCACCTTCGACTGCGGGCCGGCCCCGGTGACCATCCGGATGAAGGCGACCGCGAAGGTGGTCAACTCGCACGGCCCGCGGATCGTGCTGGACGGCGGCGGCAAGGTCACCCTGAGCGGCGGCGGCGAGCGCCGGATCCTCTACCAGAACACCTGCGACCAGGCCCAGGGCTGGACCACCTCGCACTGCCAGAACCAGGACCACCCGCAGCTCACCGTGCAGAACCTGACCTTCGCCGACGGCGACTCCACCGGCGACCGGACCGAGGGTGGCGGGGGCGGCGCGATCTTCGTCCGCGGCGGCCGGTTCAAGGTGGTCAACACGCGCTTCGTGGACAACCGCTGCGACCGGACGGGCCAGGACCTGGGCGGCGCGGCGCTGCGCGTGCTCAGCCAGCACGAGAACCGGCCGGTCTACGTGGTGAACAGCAGCTTCACCGGCGGGGTCTGCGCGAACGGCGCCGCGACCAGCAGCATCGGCGTCTCCTGGACAGTGCTGAACAGCGTCTTCCGCGACAACCGGGCGGTCGGCAGCGGCGCGAACCCGGCCCGGTCCGGCACCCCCGGCGGCGGCAGCGGCGGCGCCATCTACTGCGACGGCAACGAGTTCACCGTCCGGATCGCCGGCACCCTCATCGAGGGCAACACGGCGAACGAGGGCGGCGGCGCCATCTTCTTCGTCAGCAACAACCGCACCGGCACGATTCGCATCGAGAACTCCACACTTCGCCGCAACCCCAGCAAGGGCTTCGAGACGAAGGGCTACCCCGGCATCTTCTTCCTGGGCGCCCGCCCTCCCACGGTCACCGCCTCGCGCCTGTCGCGTTGATCAAGAAGTTTGCGTCGGAGTTGATCTCCTCCGGGACGC
>NZ_JBSSLX010000096.1:0-19844 GCF_053890995.1 Micromonospora sp. I033
GCCGTCGGCGGGCTGCTGCTCGCCCTGCTCGGGCACCGGCTGCTCGCCGTCGGCCTGCGGGTGCCGGACCGGCTCGGCGGGACGCTCGCGCAGCCCGGGGACGGGACGGGCCGGACCCGGGTGGCCTGCGGGGTGCTGACCGGCGCGCTGGAGCGCGACCTGCTCCGGGCGCCCGGGGTCCGCCGGGCCCGGGTGGTGCTGACCGGCCCGGTCAGCGGACCGGACGTGTGGGTGGAGGTGCGCCTGGCCCCGTCCGCCGGGCTCGCCGAGGCTCGGGCGCACGTCGACGCGGCGGTACGCCGGTTCGCGGCCACGGTCGGCTGCCACCCCGCCCACCTGGACGTGACGGTGCTGGTGGACGAGACGGCGGTGTGACCGGCCCTCGGCGTCGGACCGCCGACCGTCGATGCGCGACGATGGGCCGGGGACGAGGGAGGAACCGTCGTGCGGGTGGTGTCGCTGGTGCCGTCGTTGACCGAGGCGGTGGCGCTGACCCGTCCCGAGGTGCTGGTGGGCGCCACCGACTGGTGCTCCTATCCGGCCGGGCTGGACGTCGCCCGGGTGGGCGGGAGCAAGTATCCGGACCTGGACCGGGTCCGCGCGCTCCGGCCCGACCTGGTGCTGCTCAACGAGGAGGAGAACCGCCTCGCCGACGCGGAGGCCCTGCGGGCGGCCGGCGTGCCGGTGCGGGTCACCTTTCCCCGTACCGTGCCGGAGGCGTTGACCCAGCTGGGCGACCTGGTCGCCGCGCTCGGCGCGCCCGGCGAGCCGGACTGGCTGCGGACCGCCCGGCGGGCCTGGGCGGCCCTGTCCGAGCCGGCGACGCCGCGCCCGGCGGTGGTGCCGGTGTGGCGGCGCCCCTGGGTGGTGCTCGGCCGGGACACCTTCGCCGGTGACGTGCTGCACCGGCTCGGCGTCGCGAACCGGTACGCCGACCATCCGGAGCGCTACCCCCGGCCGAGCCTGGACGAGCTGCGCGCCCGGGAGCCGGAGCTGGTGGTGCTGCCGGACGAGCCGTACCGGTTCACCGCCGACGACGGGCCGGAGGCGTTCCCCGGCGTGCCGGCCGCGCTGGTCTCCGGCCGGCACCTCACCTGGTACGGGCCCTCGCTGGCCGAGGCTCCCGCGCTGCTCGCCGCCCAGCTCGCCGCGGCCACCTGAGCTCCACCGAGCGCCCGACGGGCCGACCGGACCGGGCCGGGAGGGGACCAAGGTCCCGGTCGGGAGGGCACCGGTCGGCCCTGCTCGCCGGCCGCCCGCGGCGGTGGAATGGAGGTGCCACCGGAAAGGCGCGGTGCGAGGACACGAAGGGACGTGGAGACCATGACCGCGACGATCGAGCGGATCACCGCCAACACCATCGCTCCGGCGGCCGAGACCAACCGGGACGGTGCGACCACCCGGCGCAAGGCCACCCGGTACGTCTTCGCCGGACTGCGGATCGCCCTGGGCTGGACCTTCCTCTGGGCCTTCCTCGACAAGCTGTTCGGCCTCGGGCACGAGACCGCGGCGAAGAACGCCTGGCTCAACGGCGGCAGCCCGACCGAGGGGTTCCTGACCTTCGGCGCGGCCGGCCCGTTCCAGGGGTTCTACCAGGGGATCGCGGGCGCCGCCTGGGCGGACTGGCTGTTCATGCTCGGCCTGCTCGGCGTCGGCGTGGCGCTGCTGCTGGGCATCGGCACCCGGGTCGCCGCGGTCGCCGGCGGGCTCCTGCTGGTGATGATGTGGACGGCCGTGCTGCCCCCCGAGAACAACCCGTTCATGGACGACCACCTCATCTACGCGGGCCTGCTGGCCGGCCTGGCCCTGGTCGACGCCGGTGACACCCTCGGCCTCGGCCGGGCGTGGGCGAAGCTCCCCGTCGTCCAGCGGCTCCCCTGGCTGAAGTGAGGTCACCGCGGGCGGTACCCACCGGGCGGGCGTCACCGGGAGGCGGTGCCCGCCACTTCCGTGCCGCCCACCGGTCCCCGCCGCCACGCCGCGACGGGGACCGACGCGTATCGGCCGGCCGCGATCCGGCAGGATCGACGGGGACCGCATCGTCAGCACCGAGGAGACCCGCTCATGGAGAAGCCCGAGGTAGGCCCGATCGAGGGCGCGCCGCCCGCCGATCTCGTCATCGAGGACATCACGGTCGGCGACGGCCCGGAGGCCCGCCCCGGCCAGCTGGCCAGCGTGCACTACGTGGGCGTGGCCCACTCGACCGGCCGCGAGTTCGACGCGTCGTGGAACCGGGGCGACACGTTCGAGTTCCCGCTCGGCGGCGGCCAGGTCATCGCCGGCTGGGACCAGGGCGTGGTCGGCATGAAGGTCGGCGGCCGGCGCCGGCTGACCATCCCGCCGCACCTGGGCTACGGCGCCCGGGGCGCCGGCGGCGTGATCAAGCCGAACGAGACCCTGGTGTTCGTGGTGGACCTGGTCGGCGTCCGCTGACCCGTCAACCGTTGGCAGGGCCGTCGGCGGCACGCCGGCGGCCCTGCGGCGTCCGGCCGGTCAGGCCGCCGCGCAGGTGACCAGCTCCCGGGCCGACTCGCGGACCGGCAGCACCCGGTGCAGGCCGGTGGCGTGGAGCACCCGGGCGACCACCGGGTCGGGGTCGACCAGCACCAGCTCGCCGCCGCGGGCCCGGACCCGCAGGTGGGCGGCGACCAGCGCGCGCACCCCGGCGGCGGAGAGCAGCCGCACCCCGGACAGGTCCAGCCGCAGCACCGGCCGGGCCGGCGCCGCCCAGAGCGCGGCCCGGAACGACGCCACGGTGGCGATGTCGATCTCGCCGACCGCGCGCAGGTCGACCGCGTGGTCGCTCACGCTCATCGCCACGTGGAACCGGTCGCCACTCTCTCCCATGTCCCCGAACCTATCCCCCACCACCGACAGTTCCGGCCGCCCGCGACGGGGTTCCGGGTAGGTCCCGGGTGGCGACCCTGAGCGGCCTCGGGGTCATCCCGCAGGCGCCCGCGCGGTCCGGATCCCCGGCGGGACACGCCGCCGGTACTCCCGGCCGGGGGCATCGGCGGGGAAGAATGGCCGGATGGTCGTTCCCCGCCCGCGCGCACCCCTGCTGATCCGGCCGGTCCGTGAGCCGGCCACCGTGCCACCGCCGCTGGACGGCCCGTGGGCCCCCACCGACGCCCGGCTGGACCGGGCCGACCTGCTGCCGCTGCCCGACGGCGCGCACGGCCCGGAGGACGTGCTCATCGACCCGGACGGCCGGGTGGTCAGCGGCGACGAGGACGGCCGGCTCTGGTGGTGGCCGGCGGACGCCCCGGCCGGCACCCGTCCCACCCTGCTGGCCGAGACCGGCGGCCGGCCGCTCGGCATCGAACTCGACCCGCTCGACGGCGGGCTGGTGGTCTGCGACGCCTACCGGGGGCTGCTGCGGGTCACGCCGGACGGGGCGGTGCACGAGTTGACCGGCACGGCACCGCCGGTGCACCTGGCCGACAACGCCGCGGTGGCCCGGGACGGGACGATCTACTTCACCGACTCCTCGGACCGGTTCCCGCTCTCGCACTGGAAGCGGGACCTGCTGGAGCACCGGCCCAACGGCCGGGTGCTGGCCTACGACCGGCGGACCGGGCGCACCGAGGTGGTGGCGGGCGGGCTCTACTTCCCCAACGGGGTGGCGCTCACCCCGGACGAGTCCGCGCTGATGCTGGTCGAGACGGCCACCCACCGGCTGCTCCGGGTGGACCTGCCCGACGGCCGGGCCACCGTGCTGGCCGACCTCCCGGCCTACCCGGACAACGTCTCGGCGGTGGGCGACGGGACGTACTGGATCGCCCTGCCCAGCCCCCGGTTGCCGATCATGGAGAGGCTGCTGCCGCATCCCCGGGTGCGCCAACTCGTCGCGCTGCTGCCGGGCGCCGTGCAGCCGCAGCCCCGCCGCTACGGGCTGGTCGCCCTGGTGGACGGCGCCGGGCGGGTGCTGCGCACGCTGCACGGCCCGAGCGGGGCGTACCCGATGGTCACCGGCGTGCGGCAGCACGGGCGGCGACTCTGGCTCGGCAGCCTGACCGCGACGGGCGTGGCCCGGGTCGACCTGGACTGAGCCGGGCCGGCCCGCGTTCCCGCGGGCCGGCCCGGCTGTGTTCCTCCCCGGTGGTCAGCCGCCGCTGTTGCTCTTGGACGGGGTGGGCGCGGGTGCCACCCCGGCCACCGCGCCCGGGTGCGGCGTGGGGCTGTGCGTGGGCTTCAGCCCGGCCGGTACGGGCAGCGCGCTGCCCTTGACGAACTCGTCCCAGCCGACGTTCCAGGCCGTGAAGCCGTTGCCCTGATCCAGCTTCACCTCGGTGCCCTTGACGGTCACCAGGTCGCCGACCTGGGTGACGCCCATCAGCCAGTCCGCCGCGGCGGCGGAGACGTTGGTGCAGCCGTGCGAGACGTTGATGGAGCCCTGGTCCCCCTCCGACCACGGCGCGGAGTGGATGAACTCGCCACCCCAGGTGAGCCGCTGGGCGTCCTCGACGTCGACCACGTAGGGATCGGCCGATCCCCGGGTGTCGAAGGTGGTCTGCTCGAACTTCTCCATGATCACCATCTTGCCGCTGGAGGTGGGCGTGCTCGACTTGCCGAGGCTCACCGGGACCTTGCGGAGCAGTTTGCCGTCCCGGAAGACGGACATCTGCTTGGTGGCGTTGTCGATCTCGAGCGAGACCTGCCGGCCGACCTTGCCGGTCGCGCTGTGGTCGGCGTCGCCGATGGCGTCCTTGCCGATCGGCAGCCCCTGCAGCGCGCTCCTGACGCTGATCTTCGTGCCGGGCTTCCAGAAGTCGGGCGCCCGGTATTCGACCTGCTTGCCGTCCGACATCCAGGACCAGGTGCCGGGCTGCGGCGGGTCGGTCTTCACGAACAACCGGCGCTGCACGTCCGCTCTGGCCTCTTTAGGAATTGGCGGATCGAATGCGACGACCACCGGCATGGCCGTCCCGTATGTCTGCTTGTCGGTGAAATAGAGTTCGCTGGTGACGGCCGGCTTGGTCGATTTCGCCGCCGTGGTGAATGTCGTCTTCTGCGTGGTGGTCCGCCCGGAATCGCCGGTCGCGGTCACCTCCGCGGTGTACGTCCGCGAATTCTCCAACGGCCGGTCCGGCACCCAGCCCGACCCGTCCTCGCGCGGCTGCGCGGGCACCGGTCGGCCCTTGTCGTCGGTCAGCTTGACCGCGGTGACCTTTCCGCCGCTGACCGTGGTCCCCACCTCGGCGCTGACCGGGACGCCCTTCGTCCGGTCCGCCGGGCTCAGGGTCACCGACGGCGCGGCGGCCGCCTTGCCGTGCTTCACGGCCTCCCGCTGGTCGGCGGTGCACCCGCCGACCACCAGCGGTGTGGCTGCGATGGTCACCGCCAGCAGCGTCATTCGCCGCCTCACGTCCATATTCCGCACCCCATTTCCACTCCCCCCATGACTCACATTCTGTACGGGCCTCCGGACGTCGTGGCATATTCGGCGGAATTGCTTGGGGTGGCCGACTTACATTTCGGCGCGGGCGTACGGAAATGGGAATCGGCGACCTCGACGGGCCGCTCGTCACGGGCGCGGCCGATTGCCCCGGACGCACCCGGACGCCCGCTTCACGCCCAGTCGTCGTCCTCGTGGTTGCCCGCCCAGCGCCCGCCGATCGGCGGCGTGTCCAGCCGGGTGGGCGCGACCGCGTTGCCGGCCAGGTCGTTGTCCTCGACGCGGCAGCTGACGCAACTGCCCGCCGCCGTGATCCAGAGCCCGTGCGTCTGGGTGGTGGGCTCGTGGCTGTCCCAGACCCGGTTGCCCCGGATGGTGGCCGAGTCCATCGCCGCGTTCACGGTGATGCCGGCCCGGGTCGCCGGCGGCGCGGGAATCTCGTAGTCGCTGCCCGGTCTCGGGGTGTCCCCGCTCCAGGCGGTGAAGGAGTCCGGGCGGACCGGGGCCAGGTGCAGCTCGTTCTCGTCGTTCGCGGCCACCACGGCGACCCGCTTCCCCACCCGGATGGTCTTGCCCCGGTGCTCGTCGGCCCGCCAGGTCGCCCGGCGGTCGACCACCGACTTCTCGGTGTACCGCACCGCGTCGCCGCCGCCCCGCTCCCCGGGCCCGCACTGGCGGCCGTTCGCCCGGATCCGGTTGTTCAGGATCATCGCGTCCCGGACGGGCCGGTCGAAACGGACTGCGTCCAGGCTGTTGCCGTAGAAGTCGTTGCTCTCGAGGACGATCTCCCGGGCGCACTCCTGCCCCGGGTCGCCCAGACTGCGCTGGTGGTAGCCGTACCGGCCGTTGCCGCTGATCCGGTTGCCGCGCACGGTGTACGGCCCGGGGGTGTTGCCGATGCTGATCCCGTCGCGCAGGTTCCCGTCGATGACGCAGTCGGTGAGGAGGCCGCCGCGACCGGCCGTGCCGGTGGTGCCCTTGGCGGAGACCTGGAAGCCCGCGTCGAGGTTCCCGACCAGCGTGCAGGCCGAGACGACGAGACCGTTGGCGCCCCAGTCGGCGATGCCGAACCGGTTGCCCTCGGCGTGGCAGCCGACCACCCGGATACCCCGCGGCCGCAGCCCGCCCTCGACCTGGAGTTCGAAGAAGATCCCGCTGGTGCCGTTGCCGACCGCGGAGCAGTTCACCACGTTGACCCGCTCGACGCTGCCCCAGCCGCCGATCCCGATCCCGACCCCCGCACCGCCCATCTCGGTGCCGTTGTCCAACCGCCCGCACCCGGCCACCAGCACCCCGTCGATCAGGCAGTCCTGGAGGAAGTCGCAGCCCAGGCCGGTCGCCGCGGTGTGGTGGATGTAGAGGTTGCGGAACATGCCCCGGACCACGTACTGGAGGCCCAGCCCCTTGGCGAGCGGGTTGTACTCGGCCATCGCCACCCCGGACCCGTCGATCTCGAAGTCGGCGAAGGTGCAGTGGGCCAGGTGCCGCTCCCGGTTCGCCCCGTGCAGCGCGGCGGTGTAGAACGCCAGCGGGGTCGGGTCGACCCGGTTGCCCGCGTTGCTCAGCACGAACCGGGTGGCGCCGGGGCCCGCGCCGATCAGCGAGACACCGGTCCGCCAGACCGTGCCGGCGTCCCGGATCGAGTACACCCCGGGCGGGCAGTAGATCACCCGGGCCCGTCCGTCGGCGACGTACGCGTCCCCGAGCCGGTCCACCAGCGCGGCGAGGGCCGGCTGGTCGTTGGTGGTCCCGTCCCCGGTCAGCCCGTGCTCCCGCGCGTCGCACATGAGCGGCGCGCCAGCGACCGGATGCGGGCGCACCCCACCGGCCGAGGACATCTGCGGATACGTCATCCGTGCCTCCCCGTCGGCGACCGGGCTGGTCTTCCCGGTCCGGCGGCGGGGAAACAGCGGGTGCGGCCCCGGCCCCGAGCGGGGCCGGGGCCACCGCTCAGACGTTCGCCACCAGGAGGGCCGGCTGCTCGACGCAGTCGGCCACGTGCCGCAGGAAGCCGCCGGCCACCCCGCCGTCGCAGACCCGGTGGTCGAAGGTGAGGCTGAGCTGCGTCACCTTGCGTACGGCGAGCTGCCCGTCGACCACCCAGGGCTTGTCCACGATCCGGCCGACGCCGAGCAGCGCCGCCTCCGGGTGGTTGATGATCGGGGTGGAGCCGTCGACCCCGAACACCCCGTAGTTGTTCAGGGTGAAGGTGCCGCCGGTCAGCCGCGCCGGCGGCAGGGTGCCGGCCCGGGCGGCCGCCGTGGTCTCGGCGAGGGCGGCGGCCAGCTCCCGGGTGGTGAGCCGCTGGGCGTCGCGCAGCACCGGGACGACCAGGCCCCGGTCGGTCTGCGCGGCGATGCCCAGGTGCACTCCGGCCGCCTGGACGATCCGCTGCCCCTCGGTGTCCACGTGGGCGTTGAGCTGCGGGTACTTCCGCAGCCCGCTGAGGCAGATCCGGGCCAGCAGGGCCAGGATGCTGACCGGGGCGTCCGGCGTCGCCGCGTTGATCGCGGCCCGGGTCGCCAGCAGCCCGGTGGCGTCCACGTCCACCCAGATGGTCACCTCGGGGATCTCCCGCCGGCTGCGGGAGAGCTTGTCGGCGATGACCTTGCGGATGCCGGTCAGCGGGATGACCACGTCGCCGTCCCCGGCGGGGGCGAGCCCGACGTGGGCGGCCGGGGCGGCCGGCACGGCGGCGAGCGCCGCGGCCGGCGCGGCGAGGGCGGCCTCCACGTCGGCGCGGCGGATCACCCCGCCGGGGCCGCTGCCCCGCAGCCCAACCAGGTCGACCCCCCGCTCCTTCGCCAGCCGCCGGACGATCGGCGAGATCACCAGCGGGGCGGTGCGCTCCTGGGCCGGGGCGTCCGCCGCGTCGGCGGCGGTCCCGGTGGTCGGAGCGGTGGCCGGTG
The DNA here is from genome assembly GCF_053890995.1 of Micromonospora sp. I033. Classification (NCBI taxonomy): domain Bacteria; kingdom Bacillati; phylum Actinomycetota; class Actinomycetes; order Micromonosporales; family Micromonosporaceae; genus Micromonospora; species Micromonospora sp. I033. Next base: position 8,308 of record NZ_JBSSLX010000096.1, read on the forward strand.
GGTCGGCGGGCGACGGCGCGCCGGCCTCGGGCTCGGGGGCCAGGGCCAGGCGGGGGCGACGTCGCCGCCGGCCCGAGCCGCCGTGGCCGGTGCCGTACCCGATCAGGACGTTGCCCGAGCCGGCCCGCTCCTCCTCGCGGTAGGTGGCGTGCGGGTCGTCACCGCCGGCGCCGTCGAGCGGGGCGATGGTGATCAGCGGCTGGCCCACCGGGCGCACCTCACCCGCCGCGCCGTGCAGGGCCACGACCCGGCCGGCGTACGGGCAGGGGACGTCGACCACCGCCTTGGCGGTCTCCACCTCCACCACGGTCTGGTCCACGGTGACCACGTCGCCGACGGCGACCCGCCACTCGACGATCTCCGCCTCGCTCAGTCCCTCGCCCAGGTCGGGCAGGAGGAAGTCGCGCGTGCCGGTCACGGTGGTCATGCCGTACCGGCCGGGCACGCCCTCACGGCCCTCGCTTCGCTCGGTGCGTTCGCTCATGCCGCCACCCACCGCTCGTCGGGCTGGTCGTCCCACTGGAGCCGGGCCACGGTGTCCAGCACCCGGTCGACCGAGGGCAGGTGGGTGTGCTCCAGCATCGGCGCCGGGTACGGGATGTCCAGCCCGGACACCCGCAGCACCGGGGCGTGCAGGGCGTGGAAGCAGCGCTCCTGCACCCGGGCGGCGATCTCGGCGCCGACCCCGGCGAAGCCCTGCGCCTCCTGGATCACGACGCAGCGGCCGGTCTTCCGCACCGAAGCGGTGACGGTGGCGTCGTCGAACGGCACGATGGTGCGCACGTCGACCACCTCGAGGTCCCAGCCCTCCTCGCGGGCGGCCTCGGCGGCCTCGAGCGCGACCGGCACGGCCGGCCCGTACGCGACGAGGGTGGCGTCGGTGCCGGCGCGGCGCACGACGGCCTTGCCGAACGGCGCGGTCCGGGCCGGCAGCTCGGCCTCGGCGCTGGAGAAGTAGAGCTTCTTCGGCTCCATGAACACGACCGGGTCGGGGTCGTCGATCGCCTCGCGCAGCAGCGAGTACGCGTCCTCGACGGTGGCCGGGGTGACCACCTTCAGGCCCGGGGTGTGCGCGTAGTAGGCCTCGGACGAGTCGCAGTGGTGCTCCACGCCGCCGATGCCGCCGGCGTACGGCACCCGGATGACGATCGGCACGCTGAGCGCGCCCCGGGTCCGGTTGCGCAGCTTCGCCACGTGCGAGGCGATCTGCTCGAACGCCGGGTACGCGAACGCGTCGAACTGCATCTCGACCACCGGGCGCAGCCCGGACATGGCCAGGCCGACGGCGAAGCCGACGATGCCGGCCTCCGCGAGAGGGGTGTCGAAGCAGCGCTTGTCGCCGAACCGGGCCTGGAGCCCGTCGGTGATCCGGAAGACGCCGCCGAGCTGCCCGACGTCCTCGCCGAAGACGACCACCCGCTCGTCGTCCAGCATCGCGTCGGCGAGCGCGGCGTTGAGCGCCTTCGCCATGGTCATGGTGGCCATCAGGCGTCCCCCTCCTCGGCGCGGGCCGCGGCCAGCTCGGCGCGGACCTGTTCGCGCTGCTCGACCAGTTGCGGGGTCGGCTCGGCGTAGACGTGGTCGAAGAGGCTGAGCGGGTCGACCTCGGGCTGGGCGTTCATCCGGTCGCGCAGCGCGGCGGCGTACGCCTCGGCCTCCTCGGCGATCGCGGCGACCACGGCGTCGTCCAGCACGTCCCGGTTCCGCAGGTACGCCTCGAGCCGGGCGATCGGGTCGCGGTCGCGCCACGCCTCGACCTCCTCGGCGTCCCGGTAGCGGGTCTGGTCGTCGGCGTTGGTGTGCGGCTCCATCCGGTACGTGTGCGCCTCGACCAGGTACGGACCCTTGCCGGCGCGGGCGTGCGCGACCGCGCGGTTCAGCACGGCGAGCACGGCCACCGGGTCGTTGCCGTCGACCTGCTCGCTGGGCACGCCGTAGCCGACGCCCTTGTAGGCCAGGCTCGGCGCGGCGGTCTGCCGGGACAGCGGCACGCTGATCGCGTACTTGTTGTTCTGCACGAAGTAGACGACCGGGGCCTTGAACACGGCGGCGAAGTTGACCCCCTCGTGGAAGTCGCCCTCGCTGGTGGCGCCGTCGCCGATGAAGGCCAGCGCCACGGTGTCCCGTCCCTGGTACGACTCGCCGTAGGCCAGCCCGGCGGCGTGCACGCACTGGGTGGCCAGCGGGGTGCACTGCGGCGCCGTGTGCACGGCCGTCGGGTCGTACCCGCAGTGCCAGTCGCCGCGGAGCAGGGTGAGCACCTCGACGGGGTCGATGCCGCGGGCGGTCAGCGCCATCGACTCGCGGTAGGTGGGGAACACCCAGTCGGTGTCGCGCAGCGCCAGCACCCCGCCGACCTGGCAGGCCTCCTGGCCGCGCGAGGACGGGTAGACGGCGAGCCGCCCCTGCTTGGTCAGCGCGGTGGCCTGGACGTCGAAGCGACGGCCGACGACCATCCGGCGGTACATCTCGCGCAGCGCCTCGACCGGCGGCTCCGGGTAGTCGTCCCGGGCCGGCAGCGGGGTGCCGTCCGGGTTCAGCAGTCGGACCGGCTCGGTGCGCGGCAGCAGGCCGGCCGACGGGTCTTCGGCGGCCGGGGTGGCCGGCCGGCGGGTGCGCGGGGATGCCCTGCGGACCGCCTGGGGTGTGGTCGTCACGGCGGGGACCTCCTGGACGTGTGGTGGCCCTATGCTCCTGCTGTCGGATGATTGACTCAACATCCGGCGTGAACGCGGGACGAATGGCACGGGAAGGCGGGCTTCATGAGCCAGGAGACCGGAACCGCACCGGGCACGGCGGGCGGAACGGGACGTTCGGCCGGGCCGCTCGACGAGGTCGACCGGCGGATCCTGCGCGAACTGACCGAGGAGGCCCGGCTCTCCGTCCGCACGCTGGCCGACCGGGTGCACATCTCGCGCACCAACGCCTACGCCCGGGTCGAGCGGCTGCTGCGGGACGGGGTGATCACCGGCTTCCGGGCCCAGGTGGCGCCCGAGCCGGCCGGGCTGGGCACGTCGGCGTACATCGCGCTGACCATCGAGCAGAACACCTGGCGCGAGGTCTCCGCCGAGCTGGCCCGGGTGCGCTACATCGAGCACGCGGCGCTGCTCAGCGGCGAGCACGACGTGCTGGCCCTGGTCCGCGCGCCGGACAACGCGACCCTGCGGGACGTGGTGCTGGACCGCGTGCAGAGCATCGCCGGGGTGCTGTCGACCCGGACGTGGCTGGTCTTCGAGGAGTTCGACGGGACGCTGAGCCCCTGGCAGTAGCTGCTACCGCTCGGGCGGGGCCTCCAGGCCCTCCCGGTCCGCCAGCTCCAGCAACGGCTCCAGCGAGAACCGCCGCTCGTCCAGGCCGGCGTGCGGGTCGCCCCGCTCGGCGAACCGGGCCGGCAGGCTGACCACGTCGAAGTCCTCCGGCCGCGCGTCGTCCAGCTCCGCCCAGTCCAGCGGCGCGGAGACCAGCGCCCGGGGGGTGGGCCGGATCGAGTACGCCGAGGTCACGGTGTGGTCGCGGGCCATCTGGTTGTAGTCGACGAAGACCGGCCGGTCCCGCTGCTCCCGCCACCAGGTGGTGGTGACCAGGTCGGGCAGCCGGCGCTGCATCTCGCGGCCCAGCGCCAGCACGGCGCGCCGGCAGTCGCCGAAGCTCCACCGCGGCTCGATCGACAGGTAGACGTGGATGCCCCGGCCGCCGGTGGTCTTCGGGTAGCCAACCAGACCCAGCTCGTCGAGGAACGCGCGGACCTCGTGGGCGACCGGCACCACCTGGGCGAAGTCCACCCCGGGCATCGGGTCCAGGTCGATGCGGAGCTGGTCGGGGCGTTCGACGTCGCCCGCCGAGACCGGCCACGGGTGGAAGCGCAGGGTGCCCAGGTTGGCCGCCCAGATCACCACGGCCAGCTCGCTCGGGGCCACCTCGTCGGCGGTCCGGCCGCTCGGGAAGGTGATGTGCGCGGTGCGCACCCAGTCGGGCGCCCCGGCCGGCAACCGCTTCTGGTAGAAGGCGTCGCCCTTGTTGGTCTGCCGGGTGGCGATCTTCGCGCCCTCGAACACGCCGCGCGGCCAACGCTCCAGCATGGTCGGCCGGTCGCGCAGCGCGCGCAGGATGCCGTCGCCGACGGCGAGGAAGTAGCGGACCACGTCCAGCTTGGTCAGTCCGCGTTCCGGGAAGTAGGGCTTGTCGGGGCTGGAGACGCGGACCAGCCGCTCCCCCACCCGGATCTCCTCGGCCGCCGTGGTCGCCACGCCTCACACCGTACGACGCGGGCGGTTCCGGCGCGGGGATCTCGTCACGTGATGAGCAGGACCCCGACGATGATCAGCGGCACCGAGACGAAGAGGAAGATGCCGACGCCGGTGAGCACGCGGCCCCCGCCGCCGTCCTCCCGCTCCGGGGCCAGGCCGAAGGTGGACCGGGCCGGCAGCATGCCGATCCGGCTCAGCGTCAGGTCACCGGTCATCCCGATCACCGCGCCGACCAGCATGAACGCCACGCCCAGCCGGTGGACGAAGTCGCCGCCGCTGACCCCGACCCAGATGCCCACCGCGATCCCGATCGTCACCACCGCGATCAGGAAGAGCACCAGCGCTTCCCGCAGACCCCTGATGACCGTCGCCATGTCGCCTCCCCGCGTCCGGGCCCACCCCGGTACGCCGGACGACATTGTGCCCGGTCGATGCCACCACGCGCCGCGCCGGACACGCCGGTGGCCGGGTGGGCGCGCCCACCCGGCCACCGGCGCAACGGTCAGCCGTTCTCCTTCTGGAGCCGGTCCATGAGCATCTTCTTGCCCTGGTCGGCGGCCTTGCGGTTGTTCTCCTGCATCTTGCGGAACCAGGTGGCGAGCTCGGTGTCGCCCCGGTCCTCCGCGTCGGCGATGTACGTCTCCATGTGCCAGACGTGCTTGAGTGACATCTGCACCGCGTGGATCAGGTCGTAGTTCTTGTCCTTCACCGGGCTCTCTGGCTGTCGGACCATGGTCGCCACGGCACACCTCCCCTGTGTCGGCTTCCGGTTAGCCGACCGCGCTTACCCGCCCGGCCGCCGTTCACGCCCACCGGGCCTGCCGGGCCGCCGCCGACCGGCACGGTTACCCGCCGGACAGCCCGGGTACCGCAGGGCGCATGGCGGAACTGGCAACCCTCTGGATCGTCCGGCACGGCGAGAGCACGGCGAACGTCGCGGCCACGGCGGCCGAGGCGTCCGGCGCCGAGCTGATCGACCTGACCCATCGGGACGCGGACGTGCCGCTGTCGCCGACCGGCGAGGAGCAGGCCCGGGCGACCGGTCGGTGGCTGGCCGGGCTGCCCGAGGCGCGCCGCCCCGACGTGGCGGTGGTGTCGCCGTACCTGCGGGCGGTGCACACCGCCGAACTGGCCCTCGCCGGCACCGGCGTGCCGGCGAGCCGCGACGAGCGGCTTCGTGACCGGGAACTGGGCATCCTCGACGGGCTGACCGGTCACGGCGTCCGGCGGCGGTATCCCGACGAGGCGGCGCGCCGGGCCCGGCTCGGCAAGTTCTACTACCGCCCACCGGGCGGCGAGTCCTGGACCGACGTGGCGCTGCGGCTGCGCGCCCTCCTCGGCGACCTCCGCCGGGACCACGCCGGCGGCCGGGTGCTGCTGTTCGGCCACGACGCGCTGGTCTTCCTGCTGCGTTACCTGGTCGAGGGGCTCACCGAGGCGGACCTGATGGCGCTCACCCGGGAGCACGTCATCGCCAACTGCTCGGTCACCGGCTGGTCGGCCGACGCCACCGGCCGGCTGACCCCGGACGTGTTCAACGACGTCGCCCACCTGCACCAGCAGGGGGCGCGCCCGACCAGGGAGGACGAGGTCCATGCCGAGCCGGTCTGAGGTCATCACGCCCGCGCTGCTGCGGGACTGGGCACTGCCGGTGCCGACCGGCGGCAAGGAGGCCCGGGGCACGGTGCTGGTGGTCGGCGGGTCCCGGTTCACCCCCGGCGCGGTGCTGCTGGCCGGGGTGGCCGCGCTGCGGGCCGGCGCGGGCGTGCTGCAACTGGCCGCCGCCGAGTCCACCGCCGCCGCGCTCAGCATCCAGGTGCCCGAGGCGCTGGTGGTCGGCCTGCCGGAGACCGCCGACGGCGCGGTCCACGGTGGCCCGGGCGACCTGCTCGACGGCCTGGTCGCCGAGGCGGACGTGGTGGCGGTCGGCCCCGGCCTGAAGGACATCGACGCGACGCGGGCGCTGCTGCACCAGGTTCTCGACGCCGCCGCCCCGGAGACCTCGCTGGTGCTCGACGCGTACGCCCTCGGCGCGCTCAGCCACGAGCCGGACCTGCTGGTCGGCTCGGGCCGCAAGGTGGTGCTCACCCCCAACCTCACCGAGGCCCGGCACCTGCTCGACCGGGAGCCCGGCGACGACCTCGACGCGGAGGCGATCGAGCTGGCCCGCCGGTACGACGCCGTGGTCTCCCTCTACGGCCACATCGCCACCCCCGACGGGCGGGCCTGGCGGGAGGAGAGCGGCGACGCCGGCCTGGGCACCTCGGGCAGCGGGGACGTCCGGGCCGGGCTGCTCGCCGGGCTGCTCTCCCGGGGCGCCGAGCCCGCGCAGGCCGCGTGCTGGGCCGCGTTCGCCCACGCGGTAAGCGGACAGCGCCTGGTCCCCCGGTACGGCCGGATCGGCTTCCTCGCCCGCGAGCTGCTCGACGAGATCCCCTACACGGTGGCCACCGTCTGACGGTTGTTGTTCATCCGTTCGGATGTGTGTAACACCACACCCGCTCCCTACGCTGGTTGACCGAAGGCAAGCAACCTGCTCGTCTTCCGCCGGCCCGCTTCCCACCACGAAGTGGGGTCGGCCGGATCGGCCCCCTGGGAGTCTGTGTGAAGAACCTCCGTCGCAAGACACTGGCCGCCGCGTCCGCCGCGACGCTCGGCGTCGGCCTCGCCCTCACCGGCGGGCTGGCACCGGCGGCGGCCGCCGGACCGGACACCTCGTATCTGGTCCTCGCCCCGCAGGGCGCCAACACCAGCAAGGCCGCCGCCCGCGTGGCGGCCGCCAAGGGCACCGTCGTGGCCACCTACGACCAGATCGGCGTGCTCGTCGTCCGCTCGACCAACCCGGACTTCGCCACCCAGGTGGCGGGGGCGGGTGTCGAGTCGGTCGCGTCCACCGCCGGCCTGGGCACCGCCCTCGACGAGGGCGAGACCGTGGAGGTCTCCGCGGCCGACGTCGCCAGCGCCACCGGCGACCCGACCAAGGAGCCGCTCTACGGCCAGCAGTGGGACATGAACATGATCCACGTCCCGCAGGCCCACGCGGTCACCACCGGTAGCGCGAACGTCGTCGTCGGCGTGCTGGACAGCGGCATCTCCAGCACCCACCCGGACCTGGCGACCCAGATCGCCAAGGACAAGAGCACGTCCTGCATCGGCGGTGTCGTCGACACCACCGAGGCGGCGTGGAACCCGACCACCAGCGACCACGGCACCCACGTGGCCGGCACCATCGCCGCCGCCATCAACGGCGTCGGCGTGACCGGCGTCGCGCCGGGCGTCAAGGTCGCCGCCGTCAAGGTGGTCAACAACGACGGCTACATCTACCCGGAGGCCGCGGTGTGCGGCTTCCTCTGGGCCGCCGACCACGGGATGCAGCTGACCAACAACAGCTACTTCATCGACCCGTGGGAGCTGAACTGCCGCAACGACGCGCGCCAGCGTCCGGTGTGGCAGGCCGTGCAGCGGGCAATCCGCTACTCGCAGTCCAAGGGCGTGCTGAACGTGGCGTCCGCGGGCAACTCCAACTACGACCTGGCGCACAAGATCACCGACACCGGCAGCCCGAACAACGGGACGCCGGAGGAGCGCGAGAACCTCACCAACGCCTGCCTCGACCTGCCGGCCGAGGCGCCGGGCGTGGTGACCGTCTCCGCCGTCGGTCCGACCGGTGCGAAGAGCTACTACTCCTCGTACGGCCAGGGCGTGGTGGACGTGACGGCGCCGGGTGGCGACACCCGGTTCCGGACCCAGGGTGCGCGGTCGACCTCGACCGACGCCATCCTGTCGACCACCTTCAACACCACCACCCGGACCAACGGGTGGGGGTACAAGCAGGGCACGTCGATGTCCGGCCCGCACGCCACCGGCGTCGCCGCGCTGGCCCTGTCGGCGCACCCCGGCATGACGCCGGGCCAGCTGGCCTCGTTCCTCGAGCGCACCGCCGTCGCCCAGCCCTGCCCGGACGGGGTCTACGACCCGGTGCCGAACTGGCCGACGCCGGTCCCGCCGGCCACCTGGCCGACGAACATCGGCCCGTCCTACTGCTCCGGCGGTGAGCGGAACGGCTTCTACGGCGCCGGCATGGTCGACGCGTACAACGTGGTCAAGTAGCGGCAGCACCACGGTGGGGCCCGGCGACGTGTCGCCGGGCCCCATTCGTTTGTCCTGGTCGGGACGGGGGTAGGGGGGCGTTATCAACCGACTCTAGGAGGTACCCCGGTGTCCACCGATGCGATCGTCCTGCTCAAGGAGGACCACAAGGAGATGCGCCGCCTGTTCAAGGCCTTCCAGGACGCCGAGGAGGGCCCGGCGAGCGAGCGGCAGAAGCTGGTGAAGCAGATCCTCGAGGCCCTGACGGTGCACACCTACCTCGAGAACGAGGTGATGTACCCGGAGGTCCGCAAGCTCGTGCCCGACGTCGAGGACGACATCCTGGAGTCGTACGAGGAGCACCACGTCGCCGACGTGCTCTGCTTCGAGCTCTTCACCATGGACGCCGACGACGAGCGCTTCAACGCCAAGACGACGGTGCTGATCGAGAACGTCCTGCACCACGTCGAGGAGGAGGAGCAGGAGTGGTTCCCCAAGGTCCGCGAGGCGCTCGGCCGTAACCAGCTCCAGGAGATCGGCCAGCGCATGATCGACCTGCGCCCGAAGGCGCCGAAGACCCCGGCCGCCCCGAAGGCGCTGAAGAAGTCGCTGGACGCCGTCATCGCCTGACCCGGCAGACGTGACGGCGGGACCCGGCCGAGGCCGGGTCCCGCCGTCGTTCCCGTCCGCTCAGTCCCCCGAGCCCGGCTCGGCCATCTTCCGGTGCTGCTCCGCCTTCAGCCGGTCCGGGACGATCTTGCCGGCCGCGGTCTGGAGCTTGTTCACGAACGAGCCGGCGGACACCTTGTGCTCCCCCTTCATGAGGGCCTCGAAGGCGTCCTCGGCCACCGCGCGGGGGTCGTCCTTCTTCCCCTGGCCGACCCGGGTGTCCTCCATGTGGGCCCGCTCGAAGAACTCGGTGTCGGTCGGCCCGGGCATCAGCGAGGTGACCGTGACCCCGGTGTCCTTCAGCTCGTTGCGCAGCCCCTCGGCGAACGACTGCACGAACGACTTCGAGGCGTTGTAGACGGCCTGGAAGGGCCCCGGCATGGTCGAGGCGATCGACGAGGTGAACAGCACCCGCCCCGCGCCCCGCTCGACCATTCCCGGCAGCAGCCGCTTGGCCAGGTGCACCGTCGAGCGCACGTTCAGGTCGACGATGGTCAGCTCGTCGCGCAGGTCGGTCCCGCCGACGAAGTCCCCGCCGGCGCCCCGGCCGGCGTTGAGCGCCAGCGCGTCGACCGGCCGGCCCAGCTCCGCCACGGCCCCGGCCAGTTGCTCCACCCCCTCGGGGGTGGCGAGGTCCGCCCGGACCGGATAGGCCTCCGGGCCGTTGTCCCGGCGCAGGTTCCGCGCCGCCGTCGCGATCGCCGGGTCCTCGGCGGCCACCACCACGTCGTACCCGTGCTCGGTGAACTGGGCGGCCAGCTCGTACCCGATGCCGCTGGACGCCCCGGTCACCACTGCGAGCGGACGCCCGGTCGGTGTGCTCATGTCTGCTCACTCCCCTCGTCGGCGGGCGCGGTCCGCACGCACCGTGACCGGCCCCGATGGTGACGTGCCCACCGCGGGGGCGGCTAATCCCGCATCCGGGCCCGGCCGACACCCGGTGGCCCGGTCACCCCCGGCGGCCCGGGGCCCACCCGGTAGGATCGGCGCGGGCCGTTACTGGCGCGTGGGGATGGAGAACCATCGGGGAGCGGCCCCGTCACGAGGACGCATGCCGAGCGCCTGGGCCTTCCGCACGTCACCAGGAGGTCGCATGTCGCTGAACGCCGAGTCCACCGCCTTCCGCAGCGCGCTGGAGGTGATCCGCGCCGTCGAGCCGCGGGTGGCGGACGCCATCGGGGCCGAACTGGCCGACCAGCGCGAGTCGCTCAAGCTCATCGCCAGCGAGAACTACGCCTCCCCGGCCACCCTGCTGGCCATGGGCAACTGGTTCAGCGACAAGTACGCGGAGGGCACCGTCGGCCGCCGCTTCTACGCCGGCTGCCAGAACGTCGACACCGTCGAGGCGCTCGCCGCCGAGCACGCCAGGGAGCTGTTCGGCGCGGCCCACGCGTACGTGCAGCCGCACTCCGGCATCGACGCCAACCTGGTCGCCTTCTGGGCGATCCTGGCCGACCGGGTCGAGTCCCCGGCGCTCAGGAAGGCCCAGGTACGCCAGGTCAACGACCTCACCGAGGCGGACTGGTTCGCGCTGCGCCGCGAGCTGGGCAACCAGCGGATGCTCGGCATGTCGCTGGACGCCGGCGGTCACCTCACCCACGGCTTCCGGCCGAACATCTCCGGCAAGATGTTCGACCAGCGCAGCTATGGCACCGACCCGGCCACCGGCCTGGTCGACTACGACAAGGTCGCCGAGGCGGCCCGCGAGTTCAAGCCACTGATCCTGGTCGCCGGCTACTCCGCGTACCCCCGGAAGGTCAACTTCCGGATCATGCGGGAGATCGCCGACTCCGTCGGCGCCACCTTCATGGTCGACATGGCGCACTTCGCCGGGCTGGTCGCCGGCAAGGTGTTCACCGGCGACTTCGACCCGGTGCCACACGCGCACATCGTCACCACCACCACCCACAAGTCGCTGCGCGGCCCGCGCGGCGGCATGGTGCTCTGCGGCCCGGAGCTGGCCGACCAGGTCGACCGGGGCTGCCCCATGGTGCTCGGCGGCCCGCTGCCGCACGTGATGGCCGCCAAGGCCGTCGCCCTGGCCGAGGCGCGCCGCCCCGACTTCGGCGACTACGCGCAGCGCATCGTCGACAACGCCCAGGCGCTCGCCGAGGGGCTGCTGCGCCGGGGCGCGAAGCTGGTCACCGGCGGCACCGACAACCACCTGGTGCTCATCGACGTCTCCGGCTACGGCCTCACCGGCCGGCAGGCCGAGCAGGCGCTGCTCGACTCGGGCATCGTGACCAACCGCAACGCCGTCCCGCAGGACCCGAACGGGGCCTGGTACACCTCCGGCATCCGGATCGGCACCCCGGCGCTGACCACCCGCGGCCTGGGCGCCACCGAGATGGACACCACCGCCGAGCTGATGCACACCGTGCTCAGCCAGACCACCCCGGGCGCGAACGCGGACGGCACCCCGTCCAAGGCCAAGTACGTCCTGGACCCGGCCCTGGCCGAGACGGTGAGCAAGCAGGCCAGCGACCTGCTCACCAGCTTCCCCCTCTACCCCTCCGTCGACCTGGGCTGACC
>NZ_JBSSLX010000097.1:0-19659 GCF_053890995.1 Micromonospora sp. I033
CCGCCGGTCGGCCGGGTTTGCCGCATTACCGAACGCTTACCGCGCCGACCCGCCAACGGACAGCCCACGTGACGCCGCCGCGCGGAAGGCGGCTCAGGCGTCGAGCTGCCGGCCCGCCCCGCTGAGCAGCCGGTCGCCGAGGTCGGTCCGCGAGTAGAGCACCTGCCGGCCCGCCCGGCGCGCGCTGAGCAGCCCGGCGGCGCGCAGCGCCTGGAGGTGCACGCTGAGCGTCGGCGCGGAGAGCGCCATCTGGGTGGCGGCCTGGCTGGTCGACATCGGCAGGTCCAGCTGGGCCAGCAGGGCGGCCCGGGTCTGCCCGAGGACGCCGGCGAGCGCCGAGCCGGTCGGCGCGGGGTGCTCCGCCCAGAGCCGGCCGAGGCCGCGCGGTGAGTAGGAGACGCTCGGGGACTCGGGGTGGGCGGTCCGCACCAGCACGTCGGGCCAGGCGAAGGCGCACGGCACGAGAAGCAGGCCGCGCCCGCCGCAGTCGGCGTGACCCTCGTAGTACTTGACGATGCTCAGCGTCTGGTCGGCGAACGTGACCGACGGGTGCAGGTTGCTCATCATCCGGTCGACCCCGCCGTCGGCCAGGGCGTCGAGTCGGTAGGCGATGTCGTCGTGCAGCAACGCGTCGATCCGGGACCAGTCCGGGGCGATCGCGACCCGGTGGTACGCCTCCAGCGCCCGCGTCACCGGGCCGATGCCCGCGTCCGGCCGGTCGACCAGCGCCTGGAGCAGGGCTCGCCGCCCCTCGCGGCCGGGCCCCTGCTGGGCGACCCGGTGGGCGGCCAGATGCGCCAACTCCTTCGCCACCGTCTCCGGATCGGCGTCGGCGACCTGGGCCAGCGCGTCCGCGAAGGTCGACGACCGGCGACCCGGGGGCGGCAGCAGGAAGTCGGGGAGGTAACCCGCCGGACGCACCAGCGCCCGCAGCAGGTCGAGGTCGTGCTCGCGCAGCCGGCCCGCCCGCTCGGCGAACCGGTCGATCCAGGGCCGGTGCAGGTGCGGCCCCTGCCGGCCGGCGGCGAGCGCGCGCAGGCTGGCGACGGTCTCCGTGAGGGGCGAGGCGGCGAAGCGCACGCGGGCCAGGTCCGTCGCCGTGAAATGCAGGTGGATCACGCGGCCAGCCCTTCCGATTAGGCCAGAGCCTAATCGTGGCCGGGCGTCCGGCACCACCGGAGACTGAGCACAGCCCACCGGACCACGGAAAGGACACCGACAATGCGCACGCTGATCTACACCGCCTTCGTCTCCCTGGACGGCGTCGTCGACTCTCCCGGCGGCGGCACCCCGTCCGAGGCGCACCGCAGCGGGGGCTGGACCTACCGGGACATCGAGTTCGTGCCCGAGGCGTACGAGCTCAAGGGGCGGGAGACCGCGGAGGCCACCGCGCTGATGTTCGGCCGGGCCAGCTACGAGGCGTTCTCGCCGCTGTGGCCGGACATGGCGGACTTCGCCGCCCTGAAGGACCTGCCGAAGTACGTCGTCTCGACCACCCTGGACCAGGCGGCCCTCGTCGACAACTGGGGTGACATCACGATCCTGCGCTCCCTCGAGGACGTCGCGCGGCTGAAGGAGGCCGACGGCGGCCCCATCGTCATCCACGGCAGCGCCACCCTCGCCCGCAACCTCTCCGACGCCGGCCTGATCGACCGCTACCACCTGCTGGTCTTCCCGGTGCTGCTCGGCGCCGGCAAGCGGATGTTCAGCGACACCGACAAGGCGAAGCAGATGCTGAAGGTCGTCGAGTCCGAGACCTACGCCAACGGCATCACGAAGCTCGTCTACGACGTGGTCCGCTGAGGTGGCCGCCATGACCGGGAATCCGATGACCGAGACCCTGCCCGCGGCCTACGAACGGCTGCACGCGTACGGGCCGGAGTTCGGCGGCGACGAGGAGGGCAACCACGGGTTGACCAACCACGGCCCGATGGCCGTCGAGGTGATGGTCCGGCGCGGGCTCGACGTCGACGTCGAGGGCTGGCTCGACCGCTACGTGCACCGCCTGGCGGAGCTGCCCGGCACGAGCGAGGCCATCCGGCCCGGCGAGTGGCGCGCGGCGCTGGGTCGGGCGCGACGGCTGCCCGACTGGACCGCGTACTTCCGGCACGAGCTGACCGAGCGTCCGTGGCGGGAGTTGCTCGCCGAGTGGTGGCCACGGCTGCTGCCGGGCATCCTGGCCGGCTCGACCCACGGCGTGATCCGGGTCGGTCACGCGGTGCGTACCCTGCGCGGCACCGCCGGCGTCCCGGCCCGGCAGACCCTCGACGAGCTGGCCCACGGGCTGGCGTTCTGGGCGGCGCGCCACCGCGCGCTCGCCGGGGTGGTCGCGCCGGAGGGCACCCTCGCCCCGCACCGGGCCCTGTCCGCCGTCACCCGGCTCACGGACCAGAGCGGCTTCGTCGCCCACCGGCTCGACCGGCTCGAACGCAGCCCGGGCTGGACCGCGAGCCTGCGCGCGCTGGAACCCGCCGCGTCCGCCGAGGAGGTCCCGGCACGGCTGGAGTCGCTCGTCGACAGCGCCGCCCGCGCGTACCTCGGGCTCGGCCACGGCTCGCCGGTCCTGCTGGTCCACGCCGCCACCGCGCCCAACGCCGTGCGGCACGTGCTCCCGGTCCTGCCGACCGGACAGTGGCTGCCGAGCCTCGCGGCGGCCTGGGCGGCCGTGGCGGCGGTCGTCGCGCCCTACGCCCCGGCCCGGCCCGCCCCGACCGCGGAGATCGCCCGGCGCTGGCCCGGACTGACCCGCGAGGACGCGCTCCAGCGGGCGGCCGAGCACGGCGACGAGCACGTCCTGAAGTTCGCCGACACGGTCGTCGAGTCGTACGACCGCACCGGCGACCCCGAGCTGCTCACCGCGACCCGGTACGTCGGCGAGCTGATCGACCGCCCGTGACGGCGACGCGGTGCCGTCGGCCTTCGAGGGCCCGGTTACCGGGCTCTTACGGACCGCTGACGTCCACCGGGAACCGCCCGCCCCGGGGCGGATGGTGTCCTAGCGTGGGCCGCATGCGCGTACTGGTCACCGGCGCCGCCGGATTCATCGGATCGCAGATCGCCGACCTGCTGGTCGCCGAGGGGCACGAGCCGGTCTGCCTGGACGCGCTGCTACCGCAGGCGCACGGCGGGACGCTGCCGGAGTGGTCCCGCCGGCACGCCCCGGTGATCGGCGACGTCCGCGACGCGGAGCTGCTGGACCGGCTGCTGCCCGGGGTGGACGCGGTCTGCCACCAGGCGGCGATGGTGGGGCACGGGCTGGACCCGTCCGACGCCCCGGACTACGCCGGCCACAACGACCTCGGCACGGCCGTGCTGCTCGCCGCGATGCACCGGGCCGGGGTGTCCCGCCTGGTGCTGGCCAGCTCGATGGTGGTCTACGGGGAGGGGCGCTACACGTGCGCCCGGCACGGCGTGGTCCGCCCCGCCCCGCGTCGGGCCGCCGACCTGGCCGCCGGCCGGTACGACCCGACCTGCCCGCGCTGCGGCGGCACCCTCGACCCGGCCCTGGTGCCGGAGGACGCCCCGCTGGAGCCGCGCAGCACCTACGCGGCCAGCAAGCTCGCCCAGGAGCACTACGCCGCCGCCTGGGCCCGCCAGACCGGGGGCGGGGTGTGGGCGCTGCGGTACCACAACGTCTACGGCCCCCGGATGCCCCGCGATACCCCGTACGCCGGGGTCGCCTCGCTCTTCCGCTCGGCCCTGGCCCACGGGCGGCCGCCCTTGGTGTACGAGGACGGCCGGCAGCGCCGCGACTTCGTGCACGTCACCGACGTGGCCCGGGCCAACCTGCTGGCGCTCACCGCGCCCACTCCGGACGGTCTGGTCCCGGTGAACGTCTGCTCCGGCGAGCCGCACACCGTCGGTGACCTGGCGGCCGCCCTGGCCCACGCCATGGGCGGGCCCGCGCCGGAGGTGGTCGGCGGCGCGCGGGCGGCCGACGTCCGGCACGTGGTGGCCGACCCCGCCCGGGCCCGCGACCTGCTCGGCTACACCGCCCGGGTCGGCTTCGTCGACGGCGTGACCGCCTTCGCCACCGACCCCCTGCGCGAACCCGCCGCCCTGGTCGGCTGACCCGCCTCTCCCCCCGTCGATCATGAGGTTGGCGGTGCGATCCACCCGATTTGTCACCGCCAACCTCATGATCGACGCGGGGTGCCTGGGGACCTTGGACAGTTCGGTGTTCGGACGGGACGTCAGGGCGCCAGGATCTGGTCAGGAGACCGTGAACAGCAGGTGGTTGACGGCGAGCGCGGTGAGCGCCTGGGCGGCCAGCCACCGGCGGCGGGTCGGCACGGGCAGGTGGGCCACGGCGACCAGCAGCCAGACCACGAACGGCAGCCAGATCCGCTCCACCTCGGCCTTGCTCATCCCGGACAGGTCGGCGGCGGCCACCGCCAGCGCCGCCGCGGCCGGCAGCAGCACGGTCGGCCCGAGCGCGGTCACCCACCCGTGGCCGTCGCCGGCGGTCCCGGTCAGCCACGCGACCGCCCGCCCGTGGTCGCCCCGCCGCCCGGCCGCACGCCAGCCCGGGCGGGCGGCGAGCCCGGCGCGGCGCAGCGCCGGCCCGAGCACCGGGCGGGCGACGAGCACGGCGCGGCGCAGCGCCGGCCCGAGCACCGGGCCGGCGGAGAGCAGCAGCGCCGCCAGGTTGGCCCAGACCCAGTAGCCGTACGGGCGGTCGGCCGCCCAGCCCTGGTAGTAGCGCTCGACCACCCGGTCGTACCCCTCCCACCAGCGGAAGCCGGCCAGCACGAACAGCGCCGTGACGGTGACGACGCCGGTCGTCGCGGCGAGCAGCGCGGCCCGTCGGCGGGTCCGGCGCAGCGCCAGCACGGCCACGGCGAGCGCCCCGACCAGCACGAACCCGTACGACAGGTGCAGCGCGAAGCCGAGCAGCAGCCCGCCGGCCAGCGCGGCGGCCGGCCCGCGTACCGCCAGCAGGGCCAGCCCGGCGGCGACCACTCCGGTGAACACCGCGTCGCCGGAGGCACCCAGCCAGACCGCGCCGGGCAGCAGCACCAGGAACGGCAGCACGGCCCGGGCCGCGTCGGCGGCGCCCAGCGCGCGCAGGGTGACCGGGACCGAGACCGCGGCGGTCGCGCCGACCAGCACGCAGCAGAGCGCGGCGGCCGCGCCCCCGCCCAGTCCGATCCGGTCCAGCCAGACGAAGACCAGCAGCGCGCCCGGCGGGTGCCCGGCGGTGTGGGTGGACCAGGAGTCGGGCTGGAAGTCGAGGATCCGGTCGGTGAAGCCGGCCAGCATCCGGGGGATGTCGGCGACGCCGGGCACCTCGTGCAGGTACTCCGCCTGCACGGTGAGCCGCCGCGCCAACCCGGCCGACCAGCCGTCCACCAGGGCCAGCGACAGGGTCCAGGCGACCGCGGCCAGCCAGCCGGCGGCCAGCAGCGGGCCCCACCGGGCGGTCCGCGCCCAGCGCAGCCCCGGCCCGAGCACGACCAGCGCGACCAGCACGGCCAGCGGGGTTCCCCAACCGGCGTGCGGCCGCCAGGTGGCGTAGAGCGGCGCGGCGTCCGCGTGCAGCCCCGCGCCGCGCCGGTTGAGCACCAGCCCGACCGCGACGGCGGCGACCAGCAGCACCGCCTCGACGGCCAGCGCGACCAGGTCGCCCCGGCGCCCGGGGGCGGTCCGGCGCGGGCCGGGAACGCGGGGCAGGGTGGCTGCGGATCTCATGACGACCGGACGGTACGGCCCGCCGGGGCTGCGGACGGGCGGATCCGCCGGCACGTCACCGGATGGTAAGAAATGCCTGCTCGGTAAGGGTTCCGTAAGCACGATCGGGGCCTGGCGGGGCGCGGACCGGCCTAGCGTCGGCGGCATGCCGACACAGATCGACGTGGTGCTGCCGTGCCTGGACGAGGCCGCCGCCCTGCCCGGCGTGCTGACCGCGCTGCCGCCCGGCTACCGGGCGATCGTCGTGGACAACGGGTCCCGGGACGGCTCGCCGGAGGTCGCCGCCCGGCACGGCGCGCGGGTGGTGCGGGAGCCCCGCCGCGGTTACGGGGCGGCCGTGCACGCCGGCCTCGAACACGCCGAGACCGAGCTGGTCTGTGTGCTGGACGCCGACGGCTCCTTCGATCCGGGCGAGCTGCCGGCCCTGGTCGCCCCGGTGGCGGCCGGCGCCGCCGACCTGGCGGTGGGCCGGCGGCGGCCGGTGTCCGCCGGGGCCTGGCCGTGGCACGCCCGGGCCGGCACGGCGCTGGTCGCCGCGCTGCTGCGGCAACGCGGGGTGCCGCTGCGGGACCTCAGCCCGATCCGGGTGGCGCGGCGGGACGCCCTGCTCGCCCTCGGCGTCACCGACCGGGCCTTCGGCTACCCGCTCGAACTGATGATCCGGGCCGCCGCGGCCGGCTGGCGGATCCACGAACGGGACGTCCGCTACGCCCCGCGCGCCGCCGGCACCCGGTCCAAGGTCTCCGGCTCGGTCCGCGGCACGGCTCGCGCCACCCGGGACTTCCTGGCCGTGCTGCGCAGCGTGGACGGCCCGCGATGACCGTCCTGCTGGTGGTGGCCAAGGCGCCCGTGGCCGGGGCGGTGAAGACCCGGCTCTGCCCGCCCGCCGAACCCACGCAGGCGGCCCGGATCGCCGCCGCCGCGCTGCGCGACACCCTCGACGCCGTCGCCGCCACCCCCGGGGTCGTCCCGGTGCTGGCGCTGTCCGGACGGTTCGCCGACGCCGAGGACGGGCCGGACCTCGCCGCCGCGGTCGCCGGCTGGCCGGTGCTGCCCCAGCGCGGCGAGGACCTCGCCGACCGGCTCGCGCACGCGCACGCCGACGTGGCCGCCGCGTACCCGGGGCAGCCGGTGCTCCAGATTGGCATGGACACCCCGCAGCTCACCGCCGCGCGGCTGGCCGCCGCCGTACGCCGGCTCGGGGAAGCGGCGACCGATGCGGTGCTCGGCCCGGCCGCGGACGGCGGCTGGTGGGCGCTGGGCCTGCGCGACCCCGGGCAGGCGACGGCGCTGCGCGGGGTGCCGATGTCCACCCCCGACACCGGGCGGCGCACCCGGGCCGCGCTGGACGGGCGCGGCCTGCGGACCGCGACGCTGCCGGTGCTGCGCGACGTGGACGACTGGAGCGACGCGCTCGCGGTGACCCGCCTGGTCCCCACCGGCCGGTTCGCCCGGGAGGTCGCCGCCGTGCGGCGGGCCCGGCCGGTCGGGGGCCGGCGGTGACCGCCGACGGTTTCGCCACCGCGCTGCGCCACCGGGACGCCGACGCGCACTGGCTGGTGCAGGCCGACGGGACCCGCGGCCGGCTGCCGGTGGAGCGGTGGCACGGGCCGGCCGAGCCGGCGACGGCCGCGGTCGTGTCCCGCTGCGCCGGCCCGACGCTGGACCTGGGCTGCGGGCCGGGCCGGCTCACCGTGGCGCTGGCCCGGGCCGGGCTGACCACCGTGGGGATCGACGTGTCGGACCGGGCGGTGGCGCTGACCCGGGCGCGGGGCGCGGTCGCGGTCCGGGCCGACCTCTTCGATCCGCTGCCCGCCGAGGGCCGGTGGCGGCACGTGGTGCTGCTGGACGGCAACATCGGTATTGGCGGTGACCCGGTGCGGCTGCTGCGCCGGTGCCGGGAGCTGGTCCGCCCGGACGGCAGCGTCCTGGTCGAGCTGGACCCGCCCGGCAGCGGCACCTGGCAGGGCCGGGCGCAGGTGGTGTCCGGACGGCACCGGGGGCCGAGCTTCGGCTGGGCGCGGCTGGACACCCGGGCGGTGCACGAGCCGGCCGCGGCGGCCGGCCTGGTGGTCCGTGAGCTCCACCGGGCCGGCCGGCGCTGGTTCGCCGAACTGGCGGCCGGGTAGCGCGGCGGGCGCCCACCCGCCGACCACGACCCGGCGCCGCTCAGGGCGTCGACGTCGGCCCGGGAAATCCGGTACGGGTGAGGCCCGGCGGCGGACTACCGTGCGCGCATGAGCGGCGATCCGTCCCTGCACTTCCACACCGATCCCGGCGACTTCCTCGCCGCGGCCGGCGACCACCTGGCGGCGAACCCCGTGGTCGGCACGGTCGTGGCCACCGTCGCGCACCGGGCGCTGGCCCGGCGGGCCGACGGGGTCCCGCTGCCCGAGCACGACTGGTGGCTGGTGGTCCGGGACGCGTCCGGGGCGGTCGTCGGCGCCGGGATGCGGACGGCGCCCTTCGCGCCACGCCCGCCCTTCCTGCTGCCGATGCCCGACGAGGCGGCCGTGGCGCTGGCCCGGGTGTGGCACGAGCGCGGCGAGGAGGTACGCGCCGTCAACGGCGCGCTGCCCGCCGTGCGGCGGTGCGCCGCCGAGGTGACCCGGCTCGGCGGCGGCCGGGTCGAGGCCGCCCAGCACACCCGGCTGCACGAGCTCGGGGAGTTGGTCCGGCCGGCACGGGTGCCCGGCGCGTTGGTGGTCGCGACCGAGGACGACGTCGACCTGGCGGCCGAGTGGTTCGACGCCTTCATGGCCGACGCCGACGAGCAGGCGGGCCGCCCGCGCGGGGTCAGCGCGCACGAGACCCCCGACCGCGCCGAGCTGCAGCGCCGGATCCGGGGCGGACGGGTGTGGTTCTGGACCGACGAGGCGGGCCGGCGGGTGCACCTCACCGCCGCCAACCCGCCGTCGTTCGGGGTCGCCCGCGTCGGCCCGGTGTACACCCCGCCGGAGCAGCGCGGGCGGGGCTGGGCCAGCAACGCCGTCGCCGAGGTCTCCCGGCTGCTACGGGCCGAGGGCGCCCGGGTGTGCCTCTTCACCGACCAGGCCAACCCGACCTCGAACCGGATCTACGCCAACCTCGGCTACCGGCCGGTGGTCGACATGGCCAACCTGGTCATCGTTCCCTGACGCCCAGCCGTCCGGGCCGGCGGCACCCGGGATCAGTGATCGAGGTCGAGCGCGGCCAGCCGCTCGGGGTCGGCGATCACGTCGATGGCGGCGATCCGCCCGCCGGTGACGGTGAACGCCATCACCGACAGCGGCCGGCCGGCCGCGCTCACCAGGACCCCGGCGGCACCGTTGACCAGCACCGGCCGGGCGAACGGCGAGAACCGGCCGAACGTGGTGGCCTGCGCGGCCACCACCCGCGCCCCGGTGAGCACGGTGGAGTGCCGGGCCCGCGCGGTCCCGCCGTCGGAGCGCAGCACCACGTCCGGGTGCAGCACGGCGACCAGCCCGTCGAAGTCGCCCTCCCGGGCGGCGGCGAGGAACGCGGTGACCACCTCGCGCTGGCGGGCCAGGTCGGGGTCGGGCGCGGGCGCCTGGCCACGGACCCGGCGCCGGGCCCGGCTGGCGAGCTGCCGGGCGGCCGCCGGCGACCGGTCGACCAGCGCGCCGATCTCCTCGAAGGGCACGCCGAACATGTCGTGCAGCACGAAGGCGAGCCGCTCGGTCGGGGTCAGGGTGTCCAGCACCACCAGCAGCGCCAGCCCGACCGAGTCGGCCAGCACCGCGGCCTGCGCGGGATCGGCGTCCACCTCGGCGACGTCGACGACCGGGTCGGGCAGGCGTACGTCGAGGGGGTCCTCACGGCGGGTGGCACGGGCCCGCAGGGTGTTCAGGCAGACCCGGGCGACCACCGTGGTCAGCCAGGCGGCCAGGTTGTCCACCTCGGTGGCGTCGGTCCGGGCGAGCCGCAACCAGGTCTCCTGGACGGCGTCCTCGGCCTCGCTCAGCGAGCCGAGCATCCGGTACGCCACCGACCGCAACCGCGGCCGCTCCTGCTCGAACCGCTCGGCCAGCCAGGTGTCCTCGCCCATGTCCCAGTCCTTCCTCGCGGGGTCCCGGTTGACCGACCCGCGCCGGCCCGCCGGTGTGACAGGACGTGACGCCGACCACTCCGGTCACACTTCCGTTCCGCCGCGGGTCGAGCCGGTGAAGCCCGAAACCTAGCGGATCTTCCCGGAGGACGACATGAACGCACCCATCCTGGTCACCGGCGGCACCGGCACCCTCGGCCGGCTCGTCGTGCCGCTGCTGCGCGAGGCGGGCCACCCGGTGCGGGTGCTCAGCCGCCACGGCGGCCGGCCCGACGACGGCGTCACCCACGTCACCGCCGACCTGCTCACCGGCGCGGGCGTCGACCCGGCGGTACGCGGCGTCGGCACCGTGCTGCACCTGGCCGGCGGCCCCAAGGGCGACGACGTCGCCACCCGCCACCTGGTGGACGCCGCGAGGCGCGCGGACGTGCGGCACCTCGTGTACATCTCGGTGGTCGGCGCGGACCGGGTGCCACTGGCCTGGCTGCGCTCCAAGCTGGACGCCGAGCGGGCGGTCGCCGGGTCGGGTCTCCCGTGGACGACGGTGCGCGCCGCCCAGTTCCACGACCTGGTCCTGACCATGGTGGCGAAGATGGCGAAGCTGCCCGTGGTTCCGGTCCCCGGCGGGCTGCGGCTGCAACCGGTCGACGCCCGGGACGTGGCGGCCCGGATGGCCGAGCTGACGCTGGGCGCGCCGGCCGGCCTGGTGCCCGACCTGGCCGGCCCGCGGATCTACGGCTTGGACGAGCTGGTCACCGGCTACCTGACCGCGGTCGGCCGGCGGCGGCCGCGGCTGCCGGTCCGGTTGCCCGGCAAGGCCGGTCGGGCGTACCGGAACGGGGACAACCTGGCCCGCCCCGGCGCCACCCTCGGCGTCCGCACCTGGGAGGCGTTCCTGGCCGAGCGACTGCGCACGCGGCGTCGGAACGCCCCGCCGGCCGGCCCTCGGCGCGCGCCTAGGGCCGCCCGGCCGGGCAGTTGTTGCTGGTGAGCGTGACGCTGTACTCGCGGTCGTCGTGGGTGATGCCCGACGGTGCACCGTCGAACCAGGTCTCGACCTTCTCCCAGCCCCGGTGCTGCTCGTAGTGCAGGTGCGGCGCGCCGGAGTTTCCGGTGCTGCCCACCCGCCCGAGCTGCTCGCCACGGGCGACCCGCTGCCCGGCGCGGACCAGCGGCGGTTCGAGCAGGTGCAGGTACTGGGTCTCCCACTTGCCGCCGTGGTCGATCTTCACCCAGTACCCGCCGCCACGGCCGCGGGGGCCCTTCGGGTTGTCCGGGGTACGCCCACCGAGTGACCCGTTGATCCCCGCCACGGTGACCGTGCCGGCGTAGGAGGCGAGCACCGGCCGGCCCCACGCCTCGCCCGCGGTGGGGAACAGGTCGATGTCGTAGTCGTCGTGGCCGGGGTAGGTGCCCAGTCGCCAGCGCTCACCGCACGGCACGGGCAGCTGGAACAGCGGCCGCGGGCCCGGCGGCCGCAGCAGCGGTACGACGACGGCGAGCACGGCCGCGACGGCGCCGAGCACGAGAAGAACGCGAATGGTACGGCGGCCGATGCGGCGTCTGGGTGGCTGACCGGTCGTCATCCCGCCGAGCATGGCAGGCACCGGCAAGGCTGCGGCGGGCAGCGGGACAGCGTCACCCGGTCAGCCGACGATGACCGGGGCGCAGCCGCACCTTCGGCCGCTCGTTGCGCAGGTGCCGGTGCAGGTGTTGCCGGACCTGCTCGTTCCAGACCTCGTGGTCGTTGTCCGTGCTGTCCGCGGACAACGGGCGGACGAGATACCAGCCGTGGCGACCCCAGGCGTGGCCGCCGGCGCCCTCTTCGTGACCGACGACGATCACGTGCTCCTCGTCCGTCCCACCTACAAGCAGCACTGGGACATTCCCGGCGGGTACGTCGAGCCGGGCGAGTCACCGCACGCTGCTTGCCGCCGTGAGGTGCGGGAGGAACTCGGCCTGGACCTCCCTGTCGGCCCGATGCTGCTCGTGGACTGGGCGCCCGCTGAGCGCGAAGGTGACAAGCTTCTGTTCATCTTCGACGGAGGCCGGCTCACCGCCGAGGACGAACAAACCATCACATTCCCGGACGGGGAACTGGCCGAGTGCCGCTACGTCGCGCTCGACGGCATGGCAGTCCACGTGCCGGCACGTCTCAATCGCCGGCTGCGCGCCGCCGTCGTGGCGAAACGTCAGGGCGGAGTCACCTACGCCGAGCACAGCACCCCGGTTCCCGACGTCGACGATCACGGCTGAAGGCGCTGCCCAGCCGAGGGGCCCTGGCCCCGGTGCGCCGCCGACAGCCCGGGTGGAACTCCGCGCGGACCTGCCGCAGGCGTTGGCGAGCCTGGTCGAGCCGGACCAACTGCTGGACGGGGTGCCGGGAGTGCGGGTGCGGCGCGGACGCTGGTGGGCCGAACTCGGCGACGCCTCGCCCCGGTTCCAGCCCGGATTACGACGGCTGAGCGCTCACCAGCCCACGGTGCTGAGGCTGATCGGGGTGAGCTGGCGGACCTGCGGCTCGATCCACTGTGCCGCGGTGACCAGCTTCACCAGCCGGTCGATGGTCTCCGGCGGGCCGGCCACGAAACTGCGCCGGTCCGCCGGGCAGCCGTACCGGTCGTCGAAGCAGCCGCCGTCGAGGGCCCGGACCACCATGCCGGCCTCGGCGGCGAGCAGCATCCCGGCCGGCAGGTCGACCGCCTCGGGGCGGTAGCCGACGATGCCGTCGATGTCGCCTCGGGCCAGCATCACCCAGGACAGCAGCGGCGCCCACAGTTGCAGCACCCGCCGGGCGGTGGTGTCGAGCACCACCTTGAGCGCGCGGGCCGTGCTGTCGTCGCGGGCCACCCCGTGCCCCTGGGTCCAGGCCAGCACCGGCGCGGTCGGCACCGGGCGGTGGGGCGCGTGCAGCGGGCGGCTGGCCGGACCGGACTCGTGCACGAAGGCGCCGCGGCCGCGCACGGCCGACCAGGTGCGCCCGGCGACCGGGTCGTGCACCACGCCGACCACCGGCGAGCCGCGGTCGCAGAGGGCGATCCCGACCACGTACGCGGGCAGCCCGATGGCCACGTTGTTGGTGCCGTCGAGCGGGTCGACCAGCCAGGCCCAGGAGGTGTCGGCGGCGTACTCGCCGCCCTCCTCGGCGATCACCCCGTGCTCCGGCCAGCGGGCCCGGATCCGGTCGACGATCAGCCGTTCGGCGGCCAGGTCGAGGTCGGTGACCAGGTCACCGGAGTCGTTCTTGGCCCGGGCGTGCAACTCCCCCCGGGTGCCCCGGCGGAGCAGCCGGCCGGCCGCCTGGGCCGCCTCCACCGCGAACCGGTGCGCGTCGCGCAGGTCGGGCCCGCCTCTGTTCGGCTCCACGTCCATGGCTCCTCCAGCCAGTCAGCCCCGTGCCACCAGTCGCGCGATCTCCCGCGCCATCCGTGCCGTCTCCGCCGGGTCGCAGCGGTCCCGGCGTACCCGGTGGCTGCGCCCGTCCACCGCGCCGAGGCTCAGGTCGCACACGCCGGGGGTGCTCCGGCCGAGCGCCACGGTCACCGCCGGCTCACCGGCGTCGACCTCCGAGGTGTGGAAGCCGCCGGCGCGCAGCGCGTACGAGTCGCCGGCGGAGTGCGTCTCCACGGTGGCGGTCACCGCGGTGACCAGCCGGTCGGTGGCCGCCATCTCGTCCACGTCGCCCCGGCTGTGCACCTCGTAGATCCGCCAGGACGGGTCGGCGGTCGCGTCGGTGACCTCGATCAGCTCGTTGCGGACCGTGCCGTGCAGCACGTGGCTGAGCAGGTCCCAGCTGTGCGAGTGCATGGTCGAGGTGGTCGGCCGCACCGGCGGCGGGTCGGCCGGCCAGGCGTGTACGCAGATCCCGTCCGGGCCGGTGCGGTCCACCGGCAGGCAGGTGAAACCGAGCGGATGCCGGACGGCCAGCAGTGGCCGCCGCCCCTCGGCGACGTCGTCGAGGACGTCGAGCACCCAGCCGCGCAGCAGCTCCGGCCGGGCGCCCCGGTCGATCTCCCGTTCGAGGTCGGCGTAGCTCATCATGTGTACGGGTTCCTCGCCTGGATGGCCCGGCTCACGATGTCGGCGACCTCGCGGTCGCCGAAGGAGCGGGGAAGCGTCAGCCCGAGGGTGGCGAACAGCCGGCGGACCTGCTCCACCGAGGGCTCGTCGTCGAGCTTCACCGGCGCGGCGGCCTCGATGGGCACCCGCCGGCTCTGCTCGCGGCTGTACTGCAACTCGATGTTGAACCGGTTGTAGTAGAGCTCCTTGCGGTCGATCCGCAGCGCCGGGGTCTGCGGGTTCTCCTGCGTGATGATCACGCAGGACGAGGAGAGGTCGTAGCGGAAGGTGGTCATCTGCGCGGAGAGCCGGACCTCGACGGTGAGCAGCCCGGAGCGTTGCAGGTGCCAGCAGGCGGCCAGCACGGTGGCGTACGACTCCTTGCGGGTGCGGTCGACGGTCCACCGCTCCCCCGGCGCGTCCGGGTCGAGGCTGCGCCGGAACCGCGCGTAGCGCTCGCAGACGTCCTCGTCGGTCGGGTCGATGATCTCGATGGCGAAGCTCAGCGTGGCGTTGCGCCGGCGGGCGTACTCCAGGCACTCCGGCAGGGTGACCGCCCGGGTGAAGGTGCCGGTGCCGCCCTTGAAGGTCCACCGGTCGGTGTGCCGGCGGGCCTCGGCGAGAGCCTGCCCGACCTCGCTGCCGTGCAGCACCCGGACCATCGAGACGCTGTCGATCGCCTCGCGGGCCCGGTTCAGCGCGCCCTCCGGGCCGGTGATCTCGTGCATCTGCGGGACCAGCTCGGTGAGCCGGTCGCGGGTGTCCCGCATGACCTCCCGCACCTCCTGCTGGGCGGTCTCCCGGCGCAGCCGGTCGCGCAGCACGGCCTGGGCGAGCACCGCCAGGACCAGCAGGATGGCGCTGTTGACCACGTCCTGGCTGACCGTGTTGGTCAGGCCGAGGACGGCCACGGTCACGGCGAGCAGCAGGCCGATGAACGCGTCGAGATTGTTGACGACCCAGGTCAACAGGCGCGCCATGACATCCCCCGGTCGACGACGGAACCTCCATGATAGCCCTTTGTCAATATCACCATCACGCCCTGTTCGGGTGCCCGGCATCCCTCGGTGACGGTGCCTGCGCCGTCCGCCGGGCGGCGCAGATCAGCGAGCCGCCGAGCCCCGGCGCGACCCGGGCCAGCAGCCGGGAAGCGACCCAGCGTCCACCGGGGAGCCGCCAACCGACCTCGTTGGACCGGATCGCCACCGGCGCGAACCCGGCCCGGCACAGGACCCGCCGCAGCAGCGACGCGGTGAACGGCCGGATGTGCAGCCAGAGGTAGGGGTGCAGCGGGTCCACCTGGCGGGGCGCCCGGCCGGCGAGGAAGGCCAACCGGTCCTGCGCGGGCGCCAGGTTGGGGGTGGTCAGCACCAGCAGGCCGCCCGGGGCGAGGACCCGGTGGCACTCGCGCAGCAGCGCGAGCGGGTCGTAGACGTGCTCGATCAGCTCTCCGGTGAGCAGGCCGGCGAAGCTGCCGGCGCGGAACGGCAGGCCACGCGTGGCGTCCAGGCAGACCGGCAGGGCCGCGCCGGCGGCGGCCCGCCGGGCCGCGCCCAGCGCGGTCTCGGCCATGTCGGCCACCACGAGCGGGCCGGGCAGCGCCGCCGGGTCGAGCATGCTGCGCGGGCCGCAACCCAACTCCAGCACGGGCCGTCCCGCGGGCACGCCGTCGACCATGAGCCGGGCCGCGACCGCCCGGCGGATCCGGTGGTACGGGTCGTCGACGTACCCGTTGACCAGCGCGCCGTCGTGGTAGCTGCGCCGGTTGGCGCGGCGGCCGTGCGCCTGCGCGCTGCCCGACGAGGTCCCGGTCGGCGGCTCGGCCATCGCACCCTCCACTGCGGTCGTCGCCGCGGCGGCGGCGCCCGCCTCCCAGCCTCGCACCGCTCCCCGCCGGCGGCACGGAAATCCACCCCGGGTACGCCGACGCGGCGGCCGGGTGCCGGCCGCCGCATCGCGTGTCGGGTCAGATGGCGCGGGCCCAGTCGAGCCGGCTGCTGTCGTCGTACTCGTCGCCGGGGATCCACCAGGGCTCGCCGAAGCCGCTGGTCGAGACGATGATGTTGCCGCCGTCCGGGGCCTCGTTGGCCGGCGGGATCGACAGGGCGGCGCAGTAGCGCCCGTCGGGCGAGAACACCGGGGACTGGTAGTACCGGGTCTCGTCGGTGAGCCGCTTGAGGCCGGTGCCGTCGATCCGCACCGAGCCGAGCGCCTGCCCGCCGAGCACCTCGGTGTCGCGGGTCCAGCGGTTGGTGCAGAACACCACCCGCTCGGAGTTGGGCATGAAGACCGGCCCGTGGAAGAGCTCACCGGCCGCCTCGGGGGTGTAGATCGGCCGTACCTTGCCGGTGGCCAGCTCCAGCGTGCGCAGCTGCGGCCCCTCCGAGCGGCTGAGCCAGCGCATGACGATCATGGAGCCGTCCCGGGACCAGTTCGGGGACGACATGGCGTGCCCCTGGACGAGCACCCGCTTCGCGGCCGTGGCCACGTCGACCGCGACCAGCGTGTCGTTCCCGATGGTCAGGGCGATCTGCGTGCCGTCCGGCGACCAGGTCGGGGCGCCGTAGACGACACCGAACGGGTCGGCGAGCAGCGTCCGGACCCCGCCGGTGACCCGGTCGAACAGCCTCACGTAGGGCTCGAGGCTGCCGTCGCCCGACCGGGCGTTGTTGATCCAGGCCACGTAGCGCCCGTCGGGCGACGTGGTGGCCTGGTCGCCGTCGGCGAGCAGCTGCTGCGGCGTGGTGCGGCCGGGGTTGACCTGGAGCACGCCCCAGCCGACGCTGACCAGCCACGGCCCGTTGACCACCTCGGTCGACTCCGCCGCGGCGGCGGGCGCCGCGGCGCTCAGCCCACCGGCCAGTCCGGTCGCCGCGGCCGCACCGGTGAGCGCGGCGGTGCGGAGCAGGTTCCGGCGATTCATTACGGTCATGGACACCCCCGTGATAGACGTCGCTCCACCTTCCTGAAGGGATGATCGGGAGGACATCGGACGAGCAGGCGGTCCTCGTCGGCCGCTCGGTCAGCGCGCATCGGCCCCCGCCGGCAGCACGATGATCCGCCCCCGGACACGCCGACGCGGCGGCCGGATGTCCGGCCGCCGCGTCGCGGGTCGTGCTCAGATCGCGCGGGCCCAGTCCACCCGCATGCTGTCGTCGTACTCGTCGCCCGGGATCCACCACTGCTCGCCGAAGCCGCTGGTCGAGACGATGATGTTGCCGCCGTCCGGGGCCTCGTTTGTCGGCGGCACCGACAGCGCGGCGCAGTAGCGGCCGTCGGGCGAGAACACCGGCGACAGGTACATCCGCGGCTCGTCGGTGAGCTGCTTGAGGCCGGTGCCGTCGATCCGCACCGACGCGAGCGAGTCCTCACCGAGCGGCAGGTCGACGTCGCGGTACCAGCGGTTGGTGCAGAAAACCACCCGCTCGGAGTTGGGCATGAAGACCGGCCAGCCGAACCGCTCACCCTCCTCGGGCTGGTAGACCCGCCGCACCCGGCCGGTGGCGAGCTCCAGCATGCGCAGCTGGCTGCCCTCCGAGCGGCTGACCCACTGCATGACGATCATGGAGCCGTCGCGGGACCAGTTGGGGCGGTACATCGTGTGCCCCTGGACGAGCACCCGCCGCGCGCCGGTGGCCACGTTCACCGCGACAAGCGTGTCGCGGTTGACGACCAGGGCGACCTCCGTGCCGTCCGGGGACCAGGTCGGCCACTCGTAGTTGACGCCGAACGGATCGCTGATCACCTTCCGGACCTCGCCGGTCACCCGGTCGAACAGCGACAGGCTCGACCCGGTCTCGCCCTCGTAGCGCAGGTTGTTCACGGCCACGTACCGCCCGTCCGGCGAGGTGGTGGCGTCGTAGGCGTGGGTCAGCAGCACCTGCGGCGTGGTGTGGCCCGGGTTGATCTGGAGCAGCCCCGCGCTGCCGGTGACGAGCCACGGCCCGTTGACCACCTCGGTGGTCTCCGCAGCGGCGGCGGAGGCCGTCGCGGCCAGGCCGCCGGCCAGCCCGGTCGCCGTGGCCGCCCCGGCCAGCGCGGCGGCCCGCAGCAGGGCACGGCGATTCAACTCAGTCATGAAAACACCCCCGTGATAGACGTCGCTCCGCCCTCCTGAACGGACTATCAGGAGGGCATCGGACGAGCAGCCGGTCCACCGTCGGCCACTCGGTCAGCCCGGACGGTGACCGGCCCGGCGGCCGGTACCCTCGCCCCGGTGACCTCCGACGCGCTACGCCGCGCCCTCACCGATCCGGGCGACCCGCCGCTGCCACCCCTGCCCGGCGTGGCCGCCGAACTGCTCACCGCCCTCCAGGCGCCGCCCCGGCTCGCCGCGCACCTGCGGCTCGTGCACGACGTCGCCCGGCAGCTCACCGCCGCGTTCGCCGCACGCTTCCCCCTGGTGCCGTTCGACCGGCAGGCGGTGCTGTTCGGGGCGGCCATCCACGACCTGGGCAAGGTCGAGCACCCCGGGGAGTTGTCCGGGCCCGGCTCGGCGCACGAGGAGGCGGGCTACCACCTGCTGCTGCGCTTCGGCGTCCCCGAGGAGCGGGCCCGCTTCGCCGTCACCCACGCCGCCTGGCACGCGCCGGGCGTGCAGCTGGAGGACCTGCTGGTCAGCCTCGCCGACAAGGTGTGGAAGGGCAAGCGCGTGACCGACCTGGAGGAACTGGTGGTCGACCGGCTGGCCGACATCACCGGCCAGCCGCGCTGGCAGGCCTTCCTGGACCTCGACGACATGCTCGCCGGGCTGGCCGCCGACGCGGACCGCCGGCTCGCCTTCCAGGCCGAGCATCCGGTGCACGGCTGACCCCCGGCCTCAGCCGTCGGCCGGCTCGGGCGACCCGGCGCCGGCCAGCAGCGCCTCCGCCGAGCTGGTCCGGGCGTACAGCAGGAACCGCCCGGCCCGGTGGGTGCCGACCAGGCCGGCGTCGCGCAGCGCGGTCAGGTGGTGGGAGACCGTGCCGGCGCTGAGGCCGCACCGCCGGGCCAGCTCGGTGGTGGCGGCCGGCACGGCGAGTTCGTGCAGCAGGCTGGCCCGGGTACGCCCCAGCACCCGGGCGAGCGCCGCGCTGGCCGGGGCGGCGCTGCGCTCCCAGAGGGTCCCGACCGCGCGGGCCGGATAGCGCAGGAGAGGCTGCGAGGCTCGCTCGGACAGGTTGGACCAGACCCGCGCGCCGCCGAAGACCGACGGGACCAGCAGCAGGCCCCGCCCGCCCAGGTCGACCGTCCCGGCGCGGGTCAGGTGGTCGACGTGCAACGTCCCGTCGTCCCACGAGACGTACGGGTCGATCCGGTTGAGCAGGCCGCGCACGCCGTCGGTCGCCATCCGCCCCGCGCCGACGAGCACCTCGCGTTCCAGCAGGGTCCGCATCCGGGGCCAGTACGGGGCGATCGCCACCTCGACGTAGGCGGCGATCACCTGCGCGAGGTGGGCCAGCCCGGCCGGCGGGTCGGCGTACAGGGCGGCGAGCCGGGGCGGACGCGGCCCGGGCAGCTCGTCCAGGCCGGCCCGGACCACCTCCGGCGGGGTGGCGGCGAGCACGGCCAGTTCCCAGTCGACGGTGGGCAGGGCCGACGGTGGGGGCGGGCAGACGAAACTCGGAATCACCACGGTCGGCATCGGCACGAGGTCGGCGAGGAGCCGCCAGTCCACCGTGGACAGCCGGGGCCGCACCTGCCGGTGCCAGAGCTGGTGGGCGGGAAACCAGTCGGGGGTCCGGAGCACCCGCACGCTGGCGACCGCCTCCCACAGCGGCGAGATCGCGAACCGGATCCCGGCCAGGTCCCGCACCCCCACGGCGACGCTCAGCACCCGCACCTCCCGACGGATTCGACCTGGCTCAAACTTATCGACCGCG
>NZ_JBSSLX010000098.1:0-19446 GCF_053890995.1 Micromonospora sp. I033
CGCGACCACGTCCGGGCGGCGCCCACGGTGACTCCTCGGGGTGCTTCGGGGTTGGGCCTCATCCTGCACCCCCGCGGCCTGCGGCGGCACTCCCGCCGGCCGGTGTGCGCCGGGCCGGACGCCGGTCGCGGCGTAACATCGGGCGTCGGCCGTGCCGCTCTCCGTTGGGTGGGTCTGCCCACCCCGACTCCGCTCGTGTTGTGTGCGACCGTTGTCTGATACAGGATCAGCGGGGCACTCGGAAGGAGCCCGACATCACCAGCGAACTCCCGCGTCTCGCGGCGGTGACCCGGCCGCACCGGGGGACCGGTCTGCCGGGCGCTCCCGTCGTGCCGCAGGCCGGGCTCGGGCAGTACGCCAGCGTGCCGCCCGGTGAGCGGCTGCGGGTCCTGCTGGTCGAGGACGACGAGGGCGACGCCTTCCTGGTCGGCGAGCTGCTCGCCGAGACCAACTCGATGATCGACCTGCTGGTCGCCACCAGCCTCAGCGAGGCCCGGCAGCGGGTGATGGGGGTCGACTGCGTCCTGCTCGACCTGGGCCTGCCCGACGCGCAGGGCCTGGACGGGCTGCGCCAGGTGCTGGAGATGGCCAGCGGGTCGGCGGTCTGCGTGCTCACCGGCCGCTCCGACGAGCACCTGGGCATCGTCGCGGTCGCCGAGGGCGCGCAGGACTACCTGGTCAAGGGACAGGTCGACGGGGTCCTGCTGACCCGGGCGCTGCGCTATGCGGTGGAGCGCAAGCGGGCCGACGTGAACGCCCGCCGGCTGCGCGAGGTGGAGCTGCGCCAGGCCGAGTCGGCGCGCCTGGAGCGCGGCCTGCTGCCCCAGCCGCTGATGACCACCGACCAGGTGTCGGTGCACACCTTCTACCGCCCCGGCCGGCACGCCGCGCTGATCGGCGGTGACTTCTACGACGTGGTGCAGACCCGGCCGGACCGGATCGACCTGATCGTCGGCGACGTCTGCGGCCACGGCGTGGACGAGGCCGCCCTCGGCGTCGAGCTGCGGGTCGCCTGGCGGGCCCTGGTCCTGGCCGGGGTGCCGGACGACGAGGTGCTGCCCGCGCTGGAGCAGGTGCTCATGAGCGAGCGCCGGCTCCAGGAGATCTTCGCCACGGTGGCCACCACCCGGCTCGACCTGGCGGCCAACCGGGCCACCGTGCGACTCGCCGGTCATCCGCCGCCGCTGCTGCTCAGCGCAGGTAAGGTCGCCCCGGTGCCGGCCCGGGGCGGTCTGCTGCTCGGCGTACGGCCACGCCGGCCCGTTGCCTTCGACCTGGAGTTCGACACCGATGACTGGTCCCTGCTGATGTACACCGACGGCCTCATCGAGGGTCGGGTGGGCACCGGTGACGACCGGCTGGACGTGCCCGGCCTGACCGACCTGCTCGCCGACCCGGCCAACCGTGCCGTGCCCCTGGCTGAGCTGCCCGCCTGGCTGGTCGGCCGGGCCGAGCAGCTCAACGGCGGCCCGCTCGCCGACGACGTGGCCATGCTCCTGCTCACCCGCGGCGGTGGCCGGTGAGCGCGCTGCTGCGAGCCCCGCGGTCGCGAACGGAGATTGCTCGGTGAAGGCGTACCAGCAGGGGTGGACCCTGCGGCGGCGGGTCGGCGCGCTGCTCGGCGTGGTGCTGGTGCTGCTGCTCGGGCTGGCCGCGGCCGAGGCGACCCTCGCCGCCAAGAACCGGCAGAACATCGACGCGGTGCTGCTCAAGACCGGCCCGTTGCGGGTCCAGGCGCAGGAGCTGATGAGCGCCCTGCTCGACCAGGAGACGGCCGTCCGGGGCTACGCGGTGAACGCCGACCGCAAGGACCTGGCGCCCTACCAGGAGGGTCTGCGGCGGGAGCAGGACACCGTCGCCCGGATGCGGAAGCTGGGTGTCGACTACCCGGACGTGCTGCGCGCGGTGGGTGTCGTCGAGCAGCGGGCGGCGCAGTGGCGGGTCGACGTCGCCGAGCCGGTGATCAGCACCACCGAGCGCGGCGGCCCGACCGCCGGCCAGGCGCTGATCACCGACCAGACCCGGCAGCAGTTCGACGGCATCCGGGCCGCGGTGGACACCCTCCAGGGCGAGATCCTGGAGGTCCGGCAGGAGACCGCCGACAAGGTCAACGCGACAAGCAACGTGCTGGTGGTGCTCCTGATCATCGCGGCCCTGGTGGTGGCGGTGGCCGGCGCGGTCCTGCTGCTCTCGCTGGACCGGATGCTGATCCGGCCGCTGGCCGGCCTGGTCGGCCAGGTGCGCGAGGTCGCCTCGGGTGACTACCGGCACCACATCGAGGGGTCCGGCCCGCCGGAGTTCCGCGTGCTCGCCGACGACATCGACCTCATGCGGCAGAAGATCGCCCGGGAGCTGGACGAGGTACGCGAGGCGCGGGAGCGCATCGAGTGGGTCAACAGCCAGCTCCAGAAGCAGGCCGAGGAGCTCACCCGGTCCAACCGTGACCTGGAGCAGTTCGCGTACGTCGCCTCGCACGACCTTCAGGAGCCGCTGCGCAAGGTGGCCAGCTTCTGCCAGCTCCTCCAGCGGCGCTACTCCGGTCAGCTCGACGAGCGGGCCGACCAGTACATCGCGTTCGCGGTGGACGGCGCGCAGCGGATGCAGCGGCTGATCAACGACCTGCTCGCGTTCTCCCGGATCGGCCGGCTCACCACCGGCTTCACCGAGGTCGACCTGAACAAGGTGATGGGCGACGTGGCCGGGCAGACCGAGGCGGCCCGGCAGTACGCCGACGCCGAGCTGACCTGGGACCGGCTGCCGGTAATCCGCGGCGAGGAGCCGCTGCTGACCAACCTGCTGGCCAACCTGGTCAGCAACTCGATCAAGTTCCGCCGGCCCGACGTGCCGCCGAGGGTGCACGTCTCCGCCCGGCTGGTCGACGACGAGTGGGAAATCAGCTGCCGGGACAACGGCATCGGGATCGAACCGGAGTTCGCCGACAAGATCTTCGTGATCTTCCAGCGGCTGCACGCCAAGGACGCCTACCCGGGCACCGGCATCGGGCTGGCCATCGTCAAGAAGATCGTCGAATACCACGGCGGCCGGGTCTGGGTGGACACCGACACCGTGGAGGGCACCACGATCCGGTTCACCCTCCCCGCCCTGCCCGAGGACGTCGAGGCGGCGCGGGCGGCGGTGCCGGCCGAGGTCGAGGAGTCGGCCGGGGACGAGGAGTCGACCGGGGACGCGACGGCGACCGGGGACGGCGCCGAGGGCGCCGCGGCGAGCGTGGCGCGGCAGCCGGACGGCGCGCCACGGGAAGACCCGCCCGACGGGGCGGTCCGAGACGGTACAACGGGTGGCATGAGGGAGACGGTGGGATGACCGCGCCGGCGGACGGCAAGAGCCCGATCGAGGTCCTGCTCGTCGAGGACGACCCGGGTGACGTGCTGATGACCCAGGAGGCGTTCGAGGAGCACAAGCTCCGCAACCGCCTCACGGTCGTCTCGGACGGCGCCGAGGCGCTGGCCTACCTGCGCCGCGAGGGCCAGTACGCGGACGCGGTCACCCCGGACCTGGTCCTGCTCGACCTCAACCTGCCCCGCCGGGACGGCCGGGAGGTGCTGGAGGAGATCAAGAAGGACGAGCAGCTCTGCCGGATCCCGGTCGTGGTGCTCACCACCTCCCAGGCCGACGAGGACATCCTGCGCAGCTACCAGCTGCACGCCAACGCCTACGTGACCAAGCCGGTGGACTTCGAGCGCTTCATCTCGGTGGTCCGCCAGATCGACGAGTTCTTCGTCAGCGTGGTCAAGCTGCCGCCGCGTGGCTGACCCGCTGCTGGACGAGGTCGGCGCGCTGCTGCGGGAGGCCGCGGCCGACGTCGTGGTGCCCCTGTTCCGCCGCCTCGACGACGCCGACATCTCCGAGAAGGCGCCCGGCGAGGTGGTCACGGTCGCGGACCGGAAGGCCGAGGCGCTGATCTCCGCCGGGCTGCGGCGGCTGCGCCCCGGCTCCGTGGTGGTCGGTGAGGAGGCGGTCGCCGAGGACCCGGCCCTGCTGCGGCACCTGCGCGGGGACGGTGACGTGTGGCTGGTCGACCCGGTGGACGGCACCTCCAACTTCGCCGCCGGCCGGCGCCCGTTCGCCCTGATGGTGGCGCTGCTGACCGACGGGGCACCGGTCGCCTCCTGGGTCTACGACCCGCTGGACGGCACGATGGCCACCTGCCGGGTGGGCGACGGCACCTGGTTGGACGGCACGCCGGTGCGCACCGCCGGGCGGGAGCCCGAGATCGGGGCGCTGCGCGGCACCGCGATGACCCGCTTCCTGCCGCCGGACTTCCGGCGCGGCGTGGAGGCGGGCGGGGAGCGGCTCGGCGAG
This sequence comes from Micromonospora sp. I033, assembly GCF_053890995.1. Lineage (NCBI taxonomy): Bacteria > Bacillati > Actinomycetota > Actinomycetes > Micromonosporales > Micromonosporaceae > Micromonospora > Micromonospora sp. I033. The sequence continues at coordinate 4,324 of NZ_JBSSLX010000098.1, forward strand.
CTGCTGCCGGGCCAGCACTGCGCCGGCCGGGAATACCTGGACGTGCTCACCGGCGCGCAGCAGTTCGTGCTGTTCTGGCGCACCCTGCCCTGGGACCATGCCCCCGGCACGCTGCTGGTCCGGGAGGCGGGCGGGGTGGCCCGCCGCTTCGACGGCACCGACTACCACCCGGCCGACGAGGGCCGGGGCCTGCTGGTCGCGGCCAGCGAGAAGGTCTGGGACGAGGTGCGGGCCGCCCTGCTGGGCGGGTGAGCGAGCGGTCCGCGACGGTCCCGGCACGGTGCGTCGACGATCCGCGTCGTCCGAGGTCGGGGGCATGGCGCGGAGCGCGCGGTCCGGTATCGTGACCGGCGGTCTCCGCCAGCAGGCCGCCGCTCGGCGCCGGTGGAGCCGCCGCCGCGCAAGGTCGACTCGGGGGGCCGGCGGTCGACGGAAGGACCTTACGTGCCCAGGACCAGGCTCACCCGCCGGCGGGTCCGCCGGTCGTTGCTCACCCTGCTCGCCGCGACGGCCCTGCTGCTGGGCGCCGGGCTCGCCCCCGCCGGTGCGGCCGCCGCCGCGCCCACCCCGAACGCCCCGAACGAGGGCGGCAGCAAGCAGCTCCGGGCGGCCCTGGAGGCGGCGGCGAAGGGCCACATCGAGGCCAAGAACCGGCTCGACAACTCCAAGCGCCGGCAGGTCGCGCTGGCCAACCAGCTCAAGCAGACCGAGGTACGCCTGGTCGAGCTGTCCGCGCAGGTGGGCGAGGTGGCCGCCCAGTCCTACCGGCTGGGGCGGCTGACCCCGGTGTCGATGCTGCTGGGCAGCTCCGACCCCGACGCGTTCCTCCAGCGGGCGGCCGAGCTGGACATGATGGCCCAGCGGGACAGCAGCCGCCTGCACGACCTCACCGAGGCGAAGACCCAGGCCGCCGAGGCCAAGGTGGCCATCGACACCGAGGTCCGGGAGCAGCAGAAGCAGCTCGCCGTGCTGGCCAAGAAGAAGCGGGACGCCGAGGTGGCGCTCGCCAAGGTCAGCTCCGGTGCCGGCTCCGGCTTCAGCGGCGGTTCGGCGTCGGCCAAGCCGGCGCCGCGCAACTCGGACGGCTCGTGGCCGTCGGAGTCCTGCTCGGTGAACGATCCGACCCCGGCCGACGGCTGCATCACCCCGCGCACCCTGCACATGCTCGAACAGGCCAAGGCGGCCGGCTACAAGCGCTACGCCTCCTGCTTCCGCAGCGGTGGGGGCGGCGAGCATCCGAAGGGCCGGGCCTGCGACTTTTCGGCCGCCGCCGGCGGCTTCGAGGACGTCACGGCCACCGGGGGCGACAAGGCGTACGGGGACAGCCTGGCCAGCTGGGCGAAGAACAACGCGAGCCGGCTGGGCATCATGTACGTCATCTGGTATCGGCAGATCTGGATGCCGAACACCGGCTGGCGGGCGTACAGCGGGGGTGGCAGTCCCGCCGCGGACCACACAAACCATGTTCACATCTCGATGTATTGACCCGTTCCGCCGGGAACGCTGCGTACCATCGCGACGGTGAGCAGCACATCGTCCGACGTCGTCGCGGAGCCGGCGCCGAGCGCGCCGGTCCCGCCCCGGGCCCTGCCGAACGGGCTCGCCGCGTTCCTGGTCTTCCTCTCCAGCGGTGCGGTGCTGGTGCTGGAGACGGTCTCGCTCCGCCTGGTCGGCCCGTACGTCGGGGTGACCCTCCAGGTGACCAGCTCGGTGATCGGCATGGCGCTGGCCGCCATCGCGTACGGGGCGTGGATGGGCGGGTGGCTGGCCGACCGGCGGGACCCGCGCACCCTGCTCGCCCCGGCCCTGGTGCTGGCCGGCATCGCCACCGCGGTCACCCTGCCGGTGGTCCGGTACGCCGGTGAGGCGCTGCGCGGCGGCGCGGTGAGCGCGGTGCTGCTGCTGACCGCGCTGGCGGTGCTGCTGCCGGCGGCGTTGCTGGCCGGGATCACCCCGCTGGTGGTGAAGCTCCAGCTCGCCGACCTGCGCCGGACGGGGCAGGTGGTCGGCCGGCTCTCCGGCATCGGCACGCTGGGCGGCATCACCGCCACCCTGGTCACCGGCTTCGTGCTGGTGGCGGCGCTGCCGAGCACGGTGATCGTGCTGGGGCTGGCGGGCGTGCTGGGGGTGACCGGGCTGGTGCTCGCGGCGTACCTGCGCCGGGGATCGGGGACGGCGCTGCCGGGTCCCACCCGGGCCAAGGCCGCCCTGGCGGTGCTCGGCCTGGCCGGGGCCGGCCTGTCCGCGGTCGCCCCGAACCCGTGCGACGTGGAGACCGCGTACCACTGCGCCCGGGTCGAGGTGGACGGGCAGTGGACCGAGGGCCGGACGCTCTACCTCAACTCCGCCGAGCACTCGTACGTGGACCTGGCCGACCCGGCGCGCCTGAAGTACGCGTACACCCAGTGGATCGGCCTGGTCGCGGACCTGGCCCGGCCGGCGAAGCAGCGGATGGACGCGCTGCACCTGGGTGGCGGCGGCTTCACCATGCCGAGCTATCTGGCCGCGACCCGGCCGGGCAGCGACAACCTGGTCTTCGAGATCGACGGCGGCCTGGTCGAGCTGGACCGGCGCGAGCTGGGTGTGCGCACCGGGCCGCAGCTGCGCGCCCGGGTGGGGGACGCGCGGGTGCTGCTGGGCGCCGAGCCCGCCGACAGCCGCGACTTCATCGTGGGCGACGCGTTCGGTCACCTGGTGGTGCCCTGGCACCTGGCCACCCGGGAGATGGCCGCCGACATCCGCCGGGTGCTCCGCCCGGACGGGATCTACGTGCAGAACGTCATCGACTACCCGCCGGGCCGGTTCATCCGGGCCGAGCTGGCCACCGTCGCGGCCGAGTTCCGCCACGTCGCGCTGATCGCCCCGCCCGGGGCGATCGCCGGGCAGCACGGTGCGAACTTCCTGATCGTGGCCTCGGACGCGCCGCTGCCGCTGGCCGGGATCCCGGCGCGGCTGCGGCTGCTCCCGGAGCCGGCGAAGCTGCTGGACGGTGCGGAGGTGGCCGCGTTCGTGGGGGACGCCATGGTGCTCACCGACGACTACGCGCCGGTGGACCAGCTGCTGGCGACCGCCTGAACGGGTGACTTCGCTGACCGATTTCGACCCACCAGGTGTACGGGGGCCAACCTCGGGCAACTGGACCGACCATGGGTGCAGCGGTCAGGAACGGCGCGCAACTGCTCGGTGAGCGGTACCGGCTGGTAGAGCAGCTCGGCGCGGGGGGCATGTCGGTCGTCTGGCGCGGCTACGACGAGGTGCTCGGCCGACAGGTGGCGATCAAGGTGCTCGCCTCTCGGCTGGCGAGTGACAAGGCGTTCCGGCACCGGATCCGGATCGAGGCGCAGGCCGCCGCGCGGCTCTGCCACCCCAACATCACCAACGTGTACGACTACGGCGAGTCCGTGCAGGTCGGGCTCACCGTGCCGTACGTGGTGATGGAGCTTGTCGACGGCGGGCCGCTGAGCAGCCGGCTCGGCCGGGGCGGGCAGCTGCCCTGGCGGGAGGCGGTGACGATCGGCGCCGAGGTGGCGTCCGCGCTGGCCGCCGCGCACGCCCGGGGCGTGGTGCACCGGGACGTGACCCCCGGCAACGTCATGCTCACCTCCACCGGGGTGAAGGTCGTCGACTTCGGCATCTCGGCGCTGGTGGGGGAGAGCGAGAAGGGGCCGGACGGGGCACTGCTCGGCACGCCCGCGTACCTGGCTCCGGAGCGGCTGGACAACGGCCAGGTCTCGCCGGCCACCGACGTCTACGCGGTCGGCCTGCTGCTCTACCGGATGCTCACCGGCCGGCTGCCGTGGCAGGCCAGCACCACCACCCAGATGCTCCGCGCCCACATGTACAACGAGCCGGATCCGATGCCACCGGTGGTGGGCCTCCCCGACGAGGTGGCCGAGCTGGTCCGGCGCTGCCTGGCCAAGCGCCCGGAGGACCGCCCGCCCACCGCCGAGGTGGCCCGTACGCTCGCCGAGGCGGCGGGGATCGCGGCGATCGTGCCGGTCTCCCCGGCGCTCGGCCAGTTCGACCCGGCGCTCATGGAGAACGCGGGCACCACGATCCTGCCCTGGTCCACGGCCACCGACGCGCTGCCCTTCTCGGCGGCCCGCACCCGCACCCGCCGGGCCGCGGCCCGCCGGCGCAAGGTGGAGGCCGGGGTGGCCGCCGCCGGTCTGATCGCGGTCACCGCGACCCTGTGGGGAGTGACCTCGAAGAGCCCGGCCAGCGGCGGGGTGGAGCCGACCGAGGCCCGGATGGGGCTGCCCGAGCCGACTCCGTGCGCCGTCGACTACGTGCTGCGCCGCGACTCGGGCAAGGACTTCACGGCGGACCTGACGCTCACCAACACCGGCACCCGTGAGCTGCGCGACTGGACCATGACCTTCACGTTCCCGGGCCGGCAGACGGTCAGCGCGGCCCAGCCGGCGGTCCGCCAGCAGGGGAAGACGGTGCTGCTCCAACCGCCGGCCGCCGACGCCGCGTTGGCACCGGGCGCCTCGAAGAAGGTCTCGTTGACCGGCAGCTACACCGGGGGCAACCCGCTGCCGGTCGAGTTCAAGGTCGGGGAAACCACGTGCGGCGTCCAGGTGTCCGGCGTCGCCGGCTCGGCGCCGACCACCGCACCGCCGACCACCAGGCCGCCCGCCAGGCCGCCCGCCAAGGCGCCGGCGAAGTCCGCAGTGAAGAGCGGCACGTCCGGCAAGGCCAAGCCCGACAACCACGGCAAGGGCAAGGAGGGCGGCAAGGGAAAAGGCAGGTAGACCGGCCGAAGGGGGGTGGGCACGGCGACAAGGGCAAGAAGAAGTGACGGTCAGCCCAGCGCGGCGAACTGCTGCACCCGGCCGATCGGTCCCTCCACGATGAGCACGCTGTCCGGCTGGAGGACGGTGTCCGGGCCGGCGTAGCGGAACGGCTCGCCGGACAGCTTCGCGCCGACCACCATCACCCCGTACCGCTCGGTCGGGGTCAGGTCGCGCAGCGACCGGCCGACCAGCGAGGCGGGCACCCGGACCTTGGCGATGGCGAAGTCGTCGCCGAACTCGATGAAGTCGAGCATCCGGCTGACGATCAGGTGTGCGACCCGTTCGCCGGTCTCCGCCTCGGGGAAGATGACGTGGTGCGCGCCCACCGAGTGCAGGATCTTGGCGTGCTTCTCCGAGGTGGCCCGCGCCCAGATCTGCGGGATGCCCAGCTCGGTCAGGGCCATCACGGTGAGCACGCTCGCCTCGACCGACGCGCCGATCGCCACCACCACCCGCTGGAAGTCCGCGACGCCCAGTTGGCGCAGCACGTTCTCCTCGGTGGTGTCCGCCTGCACCACCCGGTCCAGCCGGGACGCCCAGCGCTGCACCCGGTCCTGCTCGTGGTCGATGGCGAGCACGTCCTGGTCGAGTTGCAGCAGTGAGCCGGCGAGCCGGGCGCCGAACCGGCCCAGGCCGATCACGACGACGCTGCTGTCCTCCGTCCTCCTAGCCGACAATGGGTTGCTCCTCCGGGTAGCGGTACAGGTGTCGCCGGGTGTTCAACGCGATCGCGGACCCGAGGGTGAGCGGGCCGATCCGGCCGATGAACATCAGCACGATGAGCACGTACTGGCCGGGTTGCGACAGCTCCGGGGCGAGGCCGGTGGAGAGGCCCGTGGTGCTGAACGCGGAGGTCACCTCGAAGAGCGCGACGAAGTTGCGCAGGTTGTCGGTGAACAGGATCAGCAGGATCGTGCCGACGACGACCAGCGCCACGCTGAGCAGCGCCACCGTGATCGCCTGGCGCTGGCTGGCCGTGGCGACCCGCCGGCCACCCACGTTCACGTCCGGCTCGCCGCGCAGCTCGGCCCAGATCACGAAGGCGAGCAGGAAGAACGTGGACACCTTGATGCCGCCCGCGGTGCTGGCGCTGCCGCCGCCGATGAACATCAGCACGATGAGCAGCGGATAGCTCTCCTCGGCGAGCCGGTCGGTGTTGATCACGTCGAAGCCGCCGGTGCGGCTCAGCGCGATCTGGGTGAACGACGCCAGCACCTTGCCGCCCGCGTCGTAGGTGCCGATCGTGGCCGGGTTGGTCCACTCGGCGAGCAACAGGAACGCGAAGCCCAACCCGATAAGCGCGACGCTGCCCCAGATGGTCAGCTTGGTGGCGATCGCCCAGCGGCTCGGCTTGCGCCACTCCCGGACCGCCTCGAACAGCGCCGGGAACCCGAGGCCGCCGATGATGGCGCCGAAGCCCAGCGGCAGCGCGACCCACGGGTCGCGGGAGAAGGCGACCAGACCGTCCGAGTAGAGGGTGAAGCCGCCGTTGTTGAACGCCTGGATCGCGTGGAAGCCGGCGGTCCAGAACGCGCGCCCCGGCTCGTAGTCGTAGACCAGCCAGAGCCGGCCGGCGATCACCGCGGTCATCACCGCCTCCGTGGCGAAGACCGTCGCGACGATCCGCACCAGCAGCCAGCGGACGTCGCCGAGGCCGAACTCGGCGGTCTCGGCCTGCACCAGCAGCCGGTTGCGCAGGCCCAGCTGGCGGGAGACCACCAGGATGACCAGCGCCGCGACGGTCAGGATGCCCAGGCCGCCGAGCTGGGTCAGCACGGTGATCATGATCAGGCCGAAGTCGTTCCAGTAGTTCGGCGTGTCGTTGATCGCGAGGCCGGTGACCGAGACCGCCGAGGTCGAGGTGAACAGCGCCGTCACGAAGGGGGTGTAGCGGCTCTCGCTGGTGGCCCAGGGCAGCATCAGCAGGCCGGTGCCGAGCAGGATCACCGCCAGGAACCCGAACGGCACCAGCCGTACGGGGTTCCGGAGCAGGCGGCGCACCAGGTCATCTTCCGTCCGGAGATTCACCGGCAGGTCAGGAACCGACCAACTGCCGGTCAACCGGGCCCGGTCTGCTGTGCGTACCCCTCTACGACAGGAGACGGCGTTGCGACGTACCCTTTCCGCCCTCGGCGTGGCCGGCGCGCTGCTCGCGGCGGCCGTGGTGGCCCCGGCGGTGGCCGCCCAGGCCGACCCGGAGCCCCGCGCCGAGCGGTCCCGCGCGGTCCAGCGGCCCATCGTGATCGGCCACCGCGGCGCCAGCGGCTACCGTCCGGAGCACACCCTGGAGGCCTACCGGCTGGCCATCCGGCAGGGCGCCGACTTCATCGAGCCGGACCTGGTCTCGACGAAGGACGGCGTGCTGGTCGCCCGGCACGAGAACGAGATCTCCGGTACGACCGACGTGGCAGCCCACCCCGAGTTCGCCGCCCGGAAGGCGACGAAGACCATCGACGGGGTCAAGGTCACCGGCTGGTTCACCGAGGACTTCACCCTGGCCGAGCTGAGGACGCTGCGCGCCAAGGAGCGGCTGCCCCAGGTGCGGGTGGCCAACACCGCCTTCGACGGGAAGTTCCCGGTGCCGACCTTCCAGGAGGTCATCGACCTGGCCCGCACCGAGTCGAAGGCGCGGGGCCGGACCATCGGGGTCTACCCGGAGACCAAGCACCCCAGCTACTTCGCCTCGATCGGCCTGCCGCTGGAGGAGCCGCTCGTCGCCGCGCTCCGGGCCAACAAGCTGACCCACCGCGACGACCCGGTCTTCGTCCAGAGCTTCGAGACGGCCAACCTGCGCAAGCTCGACCGGATGATCGACGTGCGGCTGGTGCAGCTCATGGACGCCGCCGGCGCCCCCTACGACCTCACCGCCGCCGGCGACCCGCGCGGCTACGCCGACCTGGCCACCGCCGCCGGTCTGGCCTGGGTGGCGACGTACGCCGACGGCGTCGGCCTCAACAAGAACCTGATCGTGCCCCGGGACGCCACCGGCAAGCTGCTCGCGCCGACGTCGGTGATCCGGGACGCGCACCGGGTGAAGCTGCTGGTGCACGCCTGGACCTTCCGCGCCGAGAACCAGTTCCTGCCGGTCGACTTCCGGATCGGCGCCGACCCGAACGCCCGCGGCGACATCACGTCCGAGTACGAGCTCTTCTACGGCCTGGGCCTGGACGGCGCGTTCAGCGACCACCCGGACACGGCCGTGGCGGCGCGCGCGGGACTCTGACCGGCGTCCGCGCCGGGGCGGCTCGGGGCCCCGGCGCGGCGCCTCCCCGATCTGGGGTGACCGGCCGTGGCCGGTCACCCCACGCGCCTTTCCCGGGGTACGCGGGACACGGCCTGGTCGGCGAGCTGGCGTGCGCTCGTCGGCCGCTACGAACGTGATGACGTGGATGGGTCGGGCGGGACCCGGCGGTGTCCTCGCGAGTGCCTTTCGAGCTGATGTCGGGAACGACTCAGGGCACGCGGCGGGCGTGAGTCGTTTACGACATCAGGTCTGTAGCGGCTCGTGAGTTACCGCCCGGGGCGCTCGGCGACATAGGTGCCGCGGCCCTGCTGTCCGACGATCAGGTTACGGTCGTGCAGGATCACCAGCGCACGGTAGGCCGTGTTGTTGCTGACCCCGTACATGTCGGCCAGCTGGCTGGTGGACGGGAGCTTGTCACCCGGCTTCAGTTCGCCGGGGCTGATCTTTCCCGCGATGTCGTCGACAATGCGCCGGAAAGAGGGCTGTGCTGTGGGCATGGTGGGACTCCGGTTGGTTCGGCGTCTCCGATCATGCCGGACTTACACCAGCATCTGCAATAAGTTGCCCCGCCGATACGGAGAGCTAGACTCACGCCACTTAGTGGCGTAAGTTGCTCGGTGTCCGGCTCCGGTTGGTTCGGCAAACCGCGGGGCCGGACCCAACAGGTTCCGGTGGGAGGGTGTCGTGGACAAGGAGCGCTTCGTCGTGCACCTGCCGGTGCTCGCGACGGACCTCGACCGGGCGCGGCGCTTCGCCCGGGTCATCTGCCGGTCGCTCGGCTTCCTCGCCGATGTCGACCGGCTGGGCACGACCGTGTCGGCGGAGGACGCGCAGTGCGTACGCCACTGGGTGTGGTGCGACCGGTTGCTCGACCGCGGCCGACGCTGCCCGCTCCCGGCGGACCACGACGGCGAGTGCGCCGCCGCCCGCGGGCGATGAGAATCGGAGGGGCGTCCACCGACCGAGGGAATCGCGTCCTCTATGCGTAACATGTCCTATTAGTGGTCGTTTCGACCCGTGTCAAGGAACCACGACACGGGGGATGTAGATGAGAAGGACCTCTGCGCCGAGCCGGCGAGCGAGCATCGGAGTGCGCCTGGGCGCGTTCGGGTTGCTGACCGGCGCCCTGCTGCTGGGTGGCACGCCGGCGCTGGCCGCCCAGACGATCAGCATCGATCCGGACGACGTGCCGACGACGGCGGCGGACGCTCCCCAGTACTGCTATCCGGGCGGCGGGCCCTTCCCGGACGAGGAAACCTGGGTGTTCGACCTGTCCGGCGAGCCGGAGACCAGCGGCGTCTTCCAGTCGCTGTCGACCACGTTCAGCACGCCCGGCGGCACCGTCACGCGGCCCATCCCCGGTTCGCCGAACAGCGAGATCGTCGACTTCGAGGGCGTGAGCCGGGCCTTCATCCGGCTGCCGGCCGACTGGACGCTCACCGGCGCCACCGCGCGGATCTCCGGGACGGCCGAGGACTTCGTGCTCGCCCACACCTGCGCCGCTTCCGACTCGGACCCGGGCGACCCGGGCGACCCGGGCGACCCCGGCGACCCGGGCGACCCGGGGGACCCCGACGATCCGGGATACCCGAGAGACCCGCAGGTCAGTCTGTCGATCGACAAGAAGGCCCGGGTCGAGTCCGACTGCCGTGAGCGGTGCGCGAACGACGGCTTCGCGGCCGAGGGCGACAAGATCTTCTACACCTACCGGGTCGCCAACACCGGGACCGTGAAGATCACCGACGTCTCGGTCGACGACCCGACCGCCGGGTACGTGGCCTGCAACAGCACCACGCTCGCGCCGGGCACCAGCACGGACTGCCACGCCGTCCGTCCCTACGAGGTGGACTGGCGCGACGTCAAGAACGGCAAGGTGGAGAACACCGCCAGGGCCACCGGCCGGTACGGCTACCGGACCGTCGTCTCCGACCCGGTCACCGTGACGGTCTGCATCCGGGACGGCAGGTACGACCACCGCAAGGACGACAAGCACGACAAGGACGGCAAGCCCGAGCTGCCCGTCACCGGCGACAGCGTGGCCCAGACGTCCTACCTGGGTGGCGGCCTGCTGGCGGCCGGCGGCCTCCTGATCGGGCTCAGCCGGCTGCGCCGCAAGGCACGCCTCCAACTCTGACCCGTACCCGAATCGCGGCGGCCCGGCGGAACACTCCGCCGGGCCGCCGCGCGTCCCGGATCGATGGCGGGACGCGACACAGCGGCGTCCCGCCCGGTGGTGCCGGCGGCCACCGGGTGCCGGGCGGCGAACCACCGGTCCCGGGTGGTTGTAACGTCGGGCCACCCCACCCTGGTTACTTGTGTGTTTCGGCCACATAGCCCGTGCGTGACGTCACTTCTAGCGTGAGCCGACAACTGACACTTCCCCCTGTCCCCACCTGGAGTCGCAATGACGATCCGGCACACGCGACGGGTGTTCCTTTCCGCCGCCACGGTGATGGCGGCCGCGCTCGCGGCCACGGCCTGTGGCAGCCCGCAGGACACCGCCTCCGGCGGCGGCGACGCCGCACCGGTCAAGGTCGGCCTCGTGTATTCCCAGTCCGGGCCGCTGGCCAGCTACGGCAAGCAGTACATCGAGGGCTTCAAGGCCGGCCTCGACTTCGCCACGAAGGGCACCGGCAAGGTCGGCGACCGGAAGATCGAGCTGACCGAGGCCGACGACGCGGGCGACCCGGCGAAGGCGGTCTCCGCGGCCAAGGACCTGATCGGCAAGGGCACGAAGATCATCGCCGGGTCGACCTCGTCCGGCGTGGCCCTCCAGGTCGCCCCGATCGCGGCGCAGAACAAGGTGCTCTTCATCTCCGGCCCGGCCGCCACCGACGCGGTGACCGGCGCGAACAAGTACACCTTCCGCTCCGGGCGGCAGTCGTACCAGGACGTGGTGACCGCCAAGTCGTTCATCGGCGACGCCGCCGGCAAGAAGGTGGTCGTGTTCGCCCAGGACGGCGCCTTCGGTGACGCGAACGAGGCCGCCGTCAAGGCCGTGATCGGCGGCGCCGGCGCGTCCGTGAGCAGCGTCCGGGCCCCGGCCAGCGCGACCGAGTTCACCCCGTTCGCCAGCCAGATCAAGGCCGCCAAGCCGGACCTGCTCTTCGTCGCCTGGGCCGGCACCACCGCCCCGGCCATGTGGCAGACCCTCGACCAGCAGGGTGTGCTCTCCTCCACCACGGTCGTCACCGGCCTGGACATCCGCGCCTCCTGGCCCACCTTCGGGGCGGCCGGCAGCAAGATCTCCTTCCTGTCGCACTACTTCGACGGGGCCAGCGACACCGAGGCCGCCAAGGCCGCCAAGGCCAAGATCCCGGGCGGCACGCTCGACCTGTTCCACCCGGACGGCTTCGCCGCCGCCCAGATGGTCGTCCGCGCCGTGCAGGAGGGTGGCGACGACGTGGACAAGATGATCAAGGCGCTGGAGGGCTGGCAGTTCGACGGCGTCAAGGGCAAGATGACCATCCGCGCCGAGGACCACGCGCTGCTCCAGCCGATGTACCAGGCGAAGCTCTCCGGCAGCGGCACCGCCTTCACGGCCGCCGCGCAGAAGACCCTGACCGGTGACGAGAGCGCGCCGCCGGTCGCGCAGATGAAGGGCTGACCAGTGCTCGCCACCCGCGGTCTGACCTGGCGGATCGGTGAGGTCGCCATCGTCGACTCCGTCTATCTCGATCTCGCGCCCGGGGAGTTCCTCGGCGTGATCGGGCCGAACGGCGCCGGCAAGACCTCCCTGTTCAACCTGATCACCGGCCTGCGCCGGCCCACCGAGGGGCGGATCCTGCTGGACGGGGAGGACGTCACCGAACTCCCTCCGCACCGGCGGGCCCGCCTCGGGCTGGGCCGCACCTTCCAGGCGTCCTCGGTCTTCGGCTCGCTGACGGTGCGGGAGAACGTCCGGCTCGCCGTACAGGCGCACCGGGGTGGCTCGATGAAGCTGTGGCGGCGGGCGGCGGCCGACCGGGAGGTGGCCGCCGCCGCCGACGCGGCGCTCGACCGGGTCGGCCTCGCCCACCGGGGTACGGCCCTCGCGGGCACCCTGGCCCACGGCGAGAAGCGCAAGCTGGAGATCGCCCTGCTGCTCGCCGGGGAGCCCCGGGTGATGCTGCTGGACGAGCCGATGGCCGGGGTGAGCGCCGAGGACGTGCCCGAACTGGTCAGCGTGATCAAGTCGCTGACCGGGGACAGCGGCCGGTCGGTGCTCATGGTCGAGCACCACATGGACGTGATCCTGGAGCTGGCCGACCGGATCGCCGTGATGCACCACGGCGCGCTGCTGGCCTGCGACACCCCGGACACGGTGATGGCCAACGCCACTGTGCAGGAGGCGTACCTGGGGGAGTCGCTGTGAGCGCGAGGAGTGAGCCGGGTCTGCGAGCCCCGCAGTCGCGAACGGAGGCGGCACAGTGACGGAACCGGTCCTGAGCGTCGAGAACCTGTCCGTGCGGATCGCCGGGCTGCACATCCTCCAGGGGGTGTCCTTCGAGGTCGCGCCGACCGGGGTGACCGTGCTGCTCGGCCGCAACGGCGTCGGCAAGACGACCACGCTGCGCGCCGTCGTGGGGCTGACCCCGCGCAACGGCGAGGTCCGGGGCACCGTCCGGATGGGCGCGCAGAGCCTGCTGGCCCGCCCCACCCACCGGCTGGTCCGCGGCGGCCTCGGCTACGTGCCGGAGGACCGCTGCGTCTTCGCCGGGCTCACCGTCACCGAGAACCTGCGGCTGGCCGAGCGGCGGGGCACCACCCCGGCGTACGACAAGGTCTACGCCCTCTTTCCCGAGTTGGACCGGCGCGGGCGGCAACGGGCCGGTTCGCTCTCCGGCGGGCAGCAGCAGATGCTCGCGATCGGCCGGGTGCTGCTCAACGACAACCGGCTGCTGCTGGTCGACGAGCCGACCAAGGGGTTGGCGCCGAAGGTGGTGACCGAGGTGGCCGAGGTGCTGGAACGGGTCGCGGAATCCGTGCCGGTGCTGCTGGTCGAGCAGAACCTGGCCGTGGTGCGGCGGCTGGCGCGCGACGCCGTGGTGCTCTCCGCCGGCCGGGTCGCCTGGACCGGCAGGGCGCAGGACCTGCTGCTGGAGACGGCGCTGACCAAGTCGCTGCTCGGCGTGGGCGCGGAGGTCAAGGCATGAGCGCGGTGATCCTGTTGACCCTGACCGGGCTGGGCCTGGCGGCGCTCTACTTCCTGGTCGCCTCCGGCCTCTCCCTGGTCTTCGGCCTGGCCGACGTGCTCAACTTCGCGCACGGCCTGTTCCTCGGCGTCGGGGCGTACGCGACCTGGTGGGCGGCGGGCAACCTGCCCGGGGCGGGGTCGGACGGCCTCGGCTTCGTGGTGGCGGTCGCCTTCGGCGTGCTCGCCGGTGCCGGGGTGGCGGTGCTGGTCGAGCTGGTGCTGATCCGGCCGCTCTACTCCCGCACCATCGAGCAGGTGCTGGTCACCGTCGGCCTGTCGCTGGCCGGGGTGGCGCTGCTCCAGGCCACCTGGGGCGCCGACGCGCGGCCGTTCCCGCGCCCCGCCTGGACCCGGGACGTGACCTCGGTGCTCGGCGCCCAGGTGCCGAACGCCGGGCTCCTGCTGATCGTCGCCGCCGCGGTGGTGCTCGGCGCGCTGCTCGCCTTCCTCCGGTTCACCCGGTACGGCCTGATCATCCGGGCCGGCGTGGAGAACCGGGAGATGGTGACCGCGCTCGGCATCGACGTGCGCAAGGCGTTCACCCTGGTCTTCGCGATCGGCGGGGCGGCCGCCGCGCTGGCCGGCGCGCTCGGCTCGGTCTACTTCGGCACCGTCTCGCCCGGGCAGGGCGGCTCGCTGCTGATCTTCGCGTTCATCGTGGTGGTGATCGGCGGCATGGGCTCGGTGGTCGGGTCCGCGTACGCGGCGGTCGCGGTGGGGCTGCTGCAACAGTTCGTCAACTACTACGGCACGTCCGGGCTGGGTGACCTCTGCGTGGTCGGCCTGCTCGCCGTGGTGCTGCTGCTGCGCCCGCAGGGCCTGGCCGGAAAGGTGGCTCACGCATGACCGAGGTCAAGAGTCCCGAGGTGCCGGCGCCGCCCGCGGCAGTGCCCGACGAGCTGACCCCCGGCCACGCCCGCTGGCACGGCCTGCGCCCGTACCTGCCGCTGGTCGCCCTGGTGGTGGCGGCGATCCTGCCCTACTCCACGGTCAACCTGCCGGGCATCTTCGAGGGGCCGCTGAACTCGCCGGGCACCCTGCAACTGCTCGCCATCTGCCTGGTCTTCGGCGGCCTGGCGGCCGGCTACGACCTGCTCTTCGGGCGGACCGGCATGCTCTCCTTCGGGCACGCCCTCTACTTCGCCGCCGGTGTCTACGGCACCGACGTGCTGGTCACCCGCGCCGGGCTGCCGCTCTGGCAGGCCGCGCTGCTGACCGTCACCGGTGGGACGATCCTCGCCGCGCTGCTCGGCGCGGTCGCGCTGCGCACCGTCGGCATCGCGTTCGCCATGGTGACGCTCGCCTTCGCCCAGGTCGGGGCGATCCTGGTGGCCCGGGACTTCGGCGGGCTCACCGGTGGCGAGGAGGGGCTGCCGCTGGACGTCTCGGGGCTGCCGGCCGCCCTGGTCGGGGTCACCAACACGGTGAACCTCTACTGGCTGGCGCTGGCGTACCTGGCCCTGGTGGTCCTCGTGGTGCACCGGGTCAGCGGCTCCCCGACCGGGCGGGTGCTCGCCGGGCTGCGCGACGACGAGCGGCGGATCGGGGTGCTCGGGCTGGACCCGTACCGGTTCAAGCTGGTCGCGTTCACCCTGTCCGGTGGCCTGGCCGCGGCCGGTGGGGTGGTCTACTGCCTGATCGTCGGCGGCGCCAGCCCGCACGTCACGTCGAGCGAGCTGACCCTGTCGCTGCTGGTCATGGTGGTGCTCGGCGGCCCCGGCACCCGCTGGGGCCCGGTGCTCGGCGGCATCCTCTACATGTACCTGGACCACCGCCTGACCGCCTTCGGCACGTCCGACGCGGTGAACAGCCTCCCGGCGTTCCTCAGCCACCCGCTGAGCCAGCCCCTGTTCGTCCTGGGCACGGTGTTCATCAGGTCGACGACCTCCTCCGGCGACCGGCAC
>NZ_JBSSLX010000099.1:0-19401 GCF_053890995.1 Micromonospora sp. I033
TGTCCCCGGAGAGCCACCCGGCCCGGTTCATCCGGGACCGGCTGGACGAGCTGGGCGCGGTGCCGATCGCCCGGCTGGGCCGGGTGGAACCCGGGCAGCGGATCCGGGTCGGCGGGATCGTCACCCACCGGCAGCGGCCGGCGACCGCCGGCGGGGTCACCTTCCTCAACCTGGAGGACGAGACCGGCATGCTCAACGTCACTTGCTCCCCGGGGCTCTGGCAGCGCTACCGTCGAGTCGCCCGCACCAGCGGCGCGCTGGTGGTGCGGGGCCGGTTGCAGCGGCACGAGGGCGTCGTCAGCCTCACCGCGGACCGGCTGGACGCGATCGAGCCGCCCGTCACGCCGGCGTCCCGGGATTTCCGTTGACTGGAGTGATCCACATTACGGTTTCCGGGCCCCGGAGGCGGGAGACTCCCGGCACGGGTGGGCAGAGTGGCCCACCCGGGTATGGGGGATGAACCGATGACCTTTCACAGCACGTACCCCGGCGGCGTGGCCAACGCCCGGCGGACCCGGCTGGGTGCCGGCTGGGCGCCCACCCACGAGGTGGAGCCGCGGGAATACCAGGTGACCGACGGGCCGGTGGCCAACGCCCAGCGGTCCCGCGCCGAGGAGGACCCCGCCGGCGGTGGCGAGTCCTGACCTAGGGCCCGGGGGTGACTAGGCTCGGCGGCGTGGAGCGGACCCGAACCCTGACCCCCCGTACCGCCGTGATCTGGGCGGTGCTCCGGGCCGAGCTGGAGCGGCGGGCCGGCGAGCGGCTCACCGTGCTCGACGTCGGCGGCGGGACGGGCGGCTTCGCCGTCCCGCTCGCCGAGGCCGGCCACCGGGTCACCGTCGTCGACGCCAGTCCCGACGCGCTCGCCGCGCTGACCCGCCGGGCCGCCGAGGCCGGGGTCGCCGAGCGGGTACGCGCCCTGCAGGGCGACGGCGACGCGCTCGCCGGGCTGGTCGAGCCGGCCACCGTCGACCTGGTGCTCTGCCACTCGGTGCTCGAGGTGGTGGACGACCCCGCCCCGGTGGTCGCCGCGCTGGCCGCCGCCCTGCGGCCCGGTGGCGCGGCCAGCGTGCTGGTCGCCGGCCGGGCCGCCGCCGTGCTGGCCCGGGCGATGAACGGCCACCTCGACGTGGCCGCCGCGCTCGCCGCCGACCCGGCCGGCACCGCCGGCCCCCGGGACACCCTGCGCCGCCGCTACGACGCCGACGGCGCCACCGCGCTGCTCGCCGCCGCCGGCCTCGCCGTCGAGGAGATCCACGGCGTACGCGTGCTCGCCGACCTGCTTCCGGCCGCGGTGGCGGACGGCCAGCCGGCCGCCCTGGTGGAGCTGGAGCGGGCCCTCGCCGCCCGGCCGCCGTACCGCGACCTCGCCGCCCAGCTGCACCTGTTCGCCCGCCGCCCGGCATGACCGGCCCGGCGGTGGGTCCGCTCGACCGGGTCGCGCCCCGCTACGGCGGCGGCAGCCTGGCCGACGTGCTGCCCAGCGCGTTCGCGCTGCTCGGCGTGCCCGGCGCCGCCGACCTGCTCGGCCTCGCGCCCCGGCTGGCCGGGGTACGCCGGATCGCCGTCCTGCTGGTCGACGGGCTCGGCTGGTACCAGATCCCCACCGCCGCGCCGTACGCGCCGACGCTGGCCGGGCTGGCCGCCACGGTCGGCGTCCCGCTCACCGCCGGCTTCCCCTCCACCACCCCGACCAGCCTGGTCAGCCTGGGCACCGGCACCCCGTCGGGCGCGCACGGGGTGCTCGGCTTCAAGGTCCGGGTGCCGGGCACCGACCGGGTGCTCAGCCACATCGAGTGGGCCGGCGACCCGGAGCCGCTGCGCTGGCAGCCCGTCGCCACCTGGTACGAGCGGGCCCGCGCCGCCGGGGTGGCGGTCACCGTGGTCAGTCGCCCGGAGTACGGCGGCAGCGGCCTCACCCTGGCCGCGAACCGGGGCGGCGACTACCGGGGCGCGGCCGGCGTCGATCCGCTCGCCGAGCGGATGCTGGCCGCCCTGGCGGCCGGTTCCGGCCCGGCCCTGGTCTCCGGCTACCACCCCGACCTGGACCGGCACGGGCACCTCACCGGCGTGGACTCCGCGCCCTGGCGGCTGGCCGCCGCCGAGGTGGACCGGCTGCTCGCCCGGCTGGTCGACGGGCTGCCGCCGGACGCCGCGCTGCTGGTCACGGCCGACCACGGGCAGCTGAACGTGCCCGACGGGCACCGGATCGACCTGGACACCGACCCCCGGCTGCGGGCCGGCGTCCGGGTGGTGGCCGGCGAGCCCCGGGTCCGCTACCTGCACGTCGAGCCGGGCGCCACCGAGGACGTGGTGGCCGCCTGGTCGGCGGTGCTCGACGGCGCCGCCCGGGTGCTGACCCGGGCCGAGGCGGTGGCCACCGGCTGGTTCGGGCCGGTGCCGGAGGCGCACCTGGGCCGGATCGGCGACGTGGTGGTGGTCTGCCGCGACACCTACGCGGTGGTGGCCACCCGCTCGGAGAAGCCGATGGAGTCCCGGCTGGTCGCGTACCACGGCGCGGACACCGCCGCCGAGATGACCATCCCGCTGCTGGTGGTCCGCGGCTGACCCGCCCGGGCGGGACTGTCGGACCGGGCGGCTAGCCTGCGGGGATGGGCCGCAGCCAGTCGTTGCCCCGGGGCGGTGATCCGCGCTTCGGGCCGGACGCCGACGACACCGGCTGCCCGATCCTGCACGTCGACATGGACGCCTTCTTCGCCTCGGTGGAGGTGCGCCGCCGCCCCGAGCTGCGCGGCCGCCCGGTGGTGGTCGGCGGGATCGGTCCGCGCGGGGTGGTCAGCTCGGCCAGCTACGAGGCCCGCCGCTACGGCGTCCGCAGCGCCATGCCCACCGCCCGGGCCCGGGCGCTCTGCCCGCACGCCGTCTACCTGCCGCCGGACTTCACCGCCTACTCGGCGGCCTCCCGAGCCGTGATGCGCATCTTCCGCGACGTCACCCCGCTGGTCGAGCCGCTCTCCCTGGACGAGGCGTTCCTCGACGTGGCCGGCGCCCGGCGGCTCTTCGGCACCCCGACCGAGATCGCCCGGCTGATCCGCCGCCGGGTGGCCGAGGAGCAGGAGCTGACCTGCTCGGTCGGGGTGGCGCCGAGCAAGTTCGTGGCCAAGCTCGGCTCCACCCGGGCCAAGCCGGACGGCCTGCTCGTCGTGCCCGCCGCCCGGGTGCTGGAGTTCCTGCACCCGCTGCCGGTGGCGGCGCTGTGGGGGGTGGGGGAGCGCTCCGCCGAGGCGCTGCAACGGCTCGGCCTGCGCACCGTGGGCGACCTGGCCGATGCGTCACCGGGCCTGCTCCGCCGGGCGGTGGGGGAGGCGTCCGCCGGCCACCTGCACGAGCTGGCCTGGGGGCGCGACCCGCGCCGGGTCTCCCCGGAGCACGTGGAGAAGTCGATCGGCGCGGAGGTCACCTTCGACACCGACGTCACGGACCCGGCCGAGATCCGCCGCGCGCTGCTCGCCCTCGCCGAGAAGGCCGGCGCCCGGCTGCGCGCGGCGGGTCAGGTCGGGCGCACCGTGTCGCTCAAGGTCCGGTTGGCCGACTTCCGCACGATCAGCCGCTCCCGCACGCTCGGTGTGCCCACCGACACCGCCCGGGAGATGTTCGACACGGCCTGGGCGCTCTGGACCGCCCTGGCCCCCGGCGAGCCGGTCCGTCTGGTCGGCGTCCGGATGGAGGGACTCGCCGCGGCGGAGGAGACGCCGCAGCAGCTCACGCTGGGCGCGCCGGAGCGCGGCTGGCGCGAGGCGGAGGCGGCGGCCGACGCGGCGGCCGCCCGATTCGGGCGGTCCGTCATAGGTCCGGCCAGTCTTCTCGGGAAGCGTGATCCCCGGCGAGTGGAAAAACCGACCCGGCCGTAGGTCGTCCCGCTTTCCGACGCGCGAGCCCCCTCGTAGACTTGCGGGTAAGCAGCCGGTTGGCTGCCACGGTCTGTCGGCCCGCCCGGGCCGACCAACGTGACCGGGGAGGAGTGCCGTGCCGCTCTCGGAGCACGAGCAGCGGCTGTTCGAGCAGATCGAGCGGTCGCTTGCCGAGGACCCCAAGTTCGCCTCGGCCGTGCGCGCCAGCGACCCGCGTTTCCACGCGCGGCGTCGCGTGCTCGTCGCTGCCGGCGTGGTCATCGCTGGTCTGGCCCTGTTGATCTACGGTGCCGTGATCAAGACGCCCCCGCTGGCCGTGGCGGGCTTCGTCGTCATGCTGGCCTCGTTGGGCTACGCGGTGCAGTCGCACCGCCGATCCCAGTCGCCCGACCTGCACGTGGTCGGCGGCACGACGAGCCGTCGCCGTCCCCGTGGCCGCAGCGGCCGCCGGGGCTCCTTCCTCGACCGGATGGAGGACCGCTGGCGGCAGCGCCCGGAGGGCCACCGCTGAGCACGTCCCGCCCCTGACCGGGGCGGGGTCCCTCGCGACGGCGGATTGCCGGGCACCGCCCGGCGAGCGTGGTCGCTTCCGCATGCCCCGATCCCGGTGATCATCTCGCCACGCGCCGCACCCACCGCCGCGTCGATCAAGAAGTTTGCGTCGGCGCGGGGCCGTTTCCTGACGCAAACCTCTTGATCAACGCGCGCCTCCGAGCGCGGGCAGGGCGGTCTTGTGGGACCCGGTCCGGCCCGTCGGCGGGGGAGCGCCGGCGGGCGGAACCGGGTCAGCGGGCCGGTCGGCCCGCCAGGAGACGACGCGGGTTCCAGCGCAGCAGCCGCTGCCGCACCTGCCCGGTCGTGGTGACCAGCCGGGTCGAGCGTTCGGTCAGCGCGGTCCGCCAGCGCAGCAGCACCGACGGCGGCAGCAGGGCCGCCAGCAACCGGGTACGCCGGTCCGCCCGCGCCGCGAGGGCGCCGCGCACCGATCGCAGGGCCGGGTACAGCGCCTCGCCGGTCAGCGGGTCGCGGGCGTAGCGGGCCCGCTCCTCCGCCCGGCCCAGCAGCCGCACCCCGGTCACCGCCGCGGCGTCCTCGACCAGCGCCTCCCGGGACAGCCGCTCGGCGGTCGTCCGGGGGGTCTCCGTCAGGTCCACCCGGACGTGGAAGTCGACAAGCGTGTCGAGCAACTCGTCCCAGGCGGCGTGCGCGTCCGCGCGGGCCCGGTCGGCGTCCACGCCGACCACGATCTCGCGCGCCGCGCCCCGCTGCCCCGGCACGGCGGTCAGGGTGGTGGCCGCGGGCGCGCCCGCCCGGACCCGCCGGCGGCGGCGGAGCGCGGAGCGGCGCAGGGCCGGCACCGCGAGCAGCGCCAGCAGGGCGAGCGCCCCGGCCACCCACCACGGCCAGACCGGGTTCTGCCGGGTCGGGCCGCTGTCGCCGACGGCGAGGCCCTGGTCGGCGTCCTTGTCGAGGCGGTCCGGGTCGTCCGGGCCGGCCGACGGGTCGACCCCGCCCGGCGCGGCGGTGCTCCCCGGCAGGGGGGTGACGTCCTCGGGGGCGTCGGTGTCCGGGGCCCAGGCCGAGCGGACCGACCCCTGGACGCTCGCCGCCGGAGTGGCGTCGAACGGCACCCAGCCGATCCCGCCGAAGTGGACCTCGGTCCAGGCGTGCAGGTTCTTGTTGGTCAGCACGTACGTGCCGTCGCCCGAGTTGCTGCCGTTGCTGAAGCCGAACGCCACCCGGGCCGGGATGCCGGCCGACCGGACCAGCCAGGCCATCGCCGCGGCGTACTGCTGGCAGAAGCCCACCTTGGTGGCGAGGAAGTCGGTGATGTCCTCCCCGCTGGTGCCGCTGCGGGTCGACAGCGAGTAGGTGAACCCGTTCTCCACCGAGAAGTAGTCGTAGATCGCCCGGACCTTGTCGTAGTCGTTCGTGCGGCCCTTGACCAGCTGGTCGACCAGCCGGTCGACCGCGCGGACGGCCGGCGTGACGGTCTGCTGCGCCAGCACCGGGTCGTCGGCCGGCTGCGAGGGCGCCGCCCGCAGCGCCGCCGGGCTGAACGTCGAGCGGACGTAGTCGAACGAGTAGCGCTTGCCCCGGGCGTTGTCCCGGTTGGAGAAGACGATCTGCAGGTTCGTGTCGTAGAGCCAGTTGCCGCTCACGTCCTCGGTCTTCACCGGCTCGGCGTAGATGGGCAGCAGCGGCATGTTGAGGTTCTTGGTCACCTCGACGCTGGCCCGGTAGCGCTGCTGCTCCACGCCCCGGCCGCCGCGCTGCGTCGGGTCGGGCAGGTTGCGGTTGGCCGGCTTGCCGGTGGGCACCCGCACCCGGAAGCCGTCCGGCCGCAGCTCGTCGGCCACCCCGAAGCGCAGGTAGAACGGGGTCGGCTCGTTGGTGGTCACCTTGACCAGCTCGGACACCTCGGTCTGATTGAGCTGGCCGCTGAGCGCGGCGAACAGGTCGATCCGCCCGGGACTGCCGCCCTGGCCCGGCCGCCCGTTGCCGGTGCCGGTGCCGTCACCGACGGCGCTCATCAGCCCGCCGGTCATCCCGGGCACGACCAGCGGCAGGGCCACCGCCAGGGCCACCCCGACCACGGCCAGCCGGCGGCCCGCCGCGGCCAGCGGCGACGCCTCCCAGACGTCGACGTCGCGCCCCTCGCCGGTGAACCGGCGGCCGAACCGGCGTACCCGGTCGACGTTGTCGGTGACCAGCAGCCACAGGTAGCCGCAGGCGCCCACCACGAAGGGGGTGGCGGGGACGCTGTCCACGTAGACCGCCACCGGGACCGAGTAGATGGCCAGCATGGGCAGCCCGGCCAGCGCCGGCCGGCGCAGCCCGACGGCGAGCACGTCCACCACCACGGCCACCGCGCCGATGCCGAGCACGGCGAGGAACAGCAGCGAGTCCACGTCCGGCACCTGCACGCCGTAGGAGCGCATGTCCGGCAACGAGGCGCTCAGCAGGTCGCCGAAGTGGCCGAAGGTGGCCGGGGTGGGCAGGAACGCGAAGAACTCGGTGCCGCCGGGGAAGACCCAGGTGAGCGCCAGCGTGAGACCGGCCAGCATGGCCAGCACCTGGCCCCACAGCGGCGCCCGGACCAGCCGGCTCAGCGCGGCCGCGCCGGCCACCACGGCCACCACGATGGCCGCCTGGATGAGCCAGGTCCAGCGCTCGAAGATCGCCGACAGCGGGGCCGCCGCCAGCAGGGTCGCCGCCGCGGCGACGAAGCCGAGGTTGCGGTGCGCGGTCACGGGTCCACCCTTCCGGTCATCGCACGCCTCCGGCCACCGTCTCGGCCAGCGCCGCCCGCAGGGCGAACCCCTGCGACCCGCGGGCCGCCTGCGGCCAGAGCACCGGCAGCCGGGTGCCGTGCTCGACCCCGATCACCCGCCAGCCGCTCTGCAGCAGGGCGAGCGCGGCGGCGCCGTGCGCGTGCTCCGCCTCGGCCCGGGCCTTCGGCGGCAGGTTCAGCCAGGTGTTGCTGTCGAGCAGGAAGCCCACGCAGGTCGCGCCGCTGCCGCGCAGCCCGGCCAGCAGCTCCGCCTCGGCGGTGCTCAGCGTGCCGAGGAGCGCGATGATCAGGCCGCCGTCGGCCCGCTGCCGGACCTGCTGCACCAGCGTGCTGAGCTCCCCGCGCTTGTCCAGGTGCACCTCGGCGAGCTGGTCGAGGAGGAGGCCCTCGCCGCCGGCCTCGGTGGCGTCCACGTCCGCGCCGGAGCCGGTGACCAGGCGCAGCTTGTAGCCGGCCTGACGCAGGTGCACCGCGATGCTGGCGGCGGCCGAGACGGCCCACTCGAAGCTCGCGGTGGGCCCCTCGCCCCGGTGCCCGAAGGCGCGGGTGTCCAGCACCACGGTGGCCCGGCTCTCCCAGGGCTGCTCCTCCCGGCGCACCATCAGCTCGCCGGTGCGGGCGGTCGACTTCCAGTGCACGCGGCGCAGGTCGTCGCCCATCCGGTACTCCCGGGTGGCCGCGTCGTCCTCGCCGTGCACCGCCACCGAGCGGGCCCGGCTGTCGCCGCTGCCCGCGTACTCGCCGGGGAGGCGGACCGAGGGCAGGGGGGTGACCTGCGGGATCACGGTGAGGTGGTCGGTGCTGGGGAAGGCCCGGCTCAGCTCGCAGAGCCCGAACGGGTCGGTCAGCCGGATCACCAGCGGCCCGACCTCGTAGCGGCCGCGCACGTCGGCCCGGACCGTGTACGCCACCGAGCTGGCCTGGTGGGCGCCGAGGCGCTCCAGCACCACCCGCGGCCGGCTGCCCAGCGCGTAGGGCAGCCGGTCCTCCAGCAGCAGCGTGCCGGTGGGCAGCCGGGACAGGTTCTGCAGCCGGAGCACCACCCGCGAGCTGGCCCCGACCGGCACCCGGTGCGGCTCCAGCGACCGGTTGCAGGCGAGCTTGTAGCGGCTGCGCCCGACGTAGGCCGCCGCGAGCAGCGGCAGGATGGCGAGCAGCACGGCCACCCGGAGCAGGTCCTTCTCGCCGAGGATGCCGGCGGAGATCGCGGCGGCGACCGCGGCCGCCAGGAACGAGCGGCCGCGGGTGGTCAGTCCTCGCAGCCCGTCGCGCACCTCACGGCCTCCGCGGCTCGTACGGCCCGCGTCCGTTGTTGGGGGCGGGCCGGGTGTCGTACGGGGAGCGCTTGCGGTCGTGCGGGAGCGGGAGGCGGTGCACCAGCTCGGCGACGATCGCGTCGGTGGTGCGCCGGGCCAGCTGCGCGTCGGCGGTCGGGATGATCCGGTGCGCCAGCACCGGCACCGCGAGGGCCTGGAGGTCGTCCGGGAGGACGTAGTCGCGGCCCTCCAGGGCGGCCACCGCGCGGGCGGTGCGCAGCAGCTGGAGGGTGGCCCGCGGGGACGCCCCGAGCCGCAGGTCGGGCGCCTCGCGGGTGGCCGTGACCAGGTCGATCGCGTACTGCTTGACGGCGTCGGCGACGTGCACCTGCCGGACGTGGCCGATCAGCCGGCGGACGGTGGCCGCGTCGGAGACCGGCCGCAGCTCGTTCAGCGGGTCGGCGGCACCGTGGCCGTCCAGCATGGCCAGCTCGGCGCCCGCGTCCGGGTAGCCCATCGCGATCCGCGCGGTGAACCGGTCGCGCTGCGCCTCCGGCAGCGGGTACGTCCCCTCCATCTCGATCGGGTTCTGCGTCGCGATCACCATGAACGGGGTCTGCAGCTGGTAGGTCACGCCGTCGACGGTGACCTGCCGCTCCTCCATGCACTCCAGCAGCGCCGACTGGGTCTTCGGCGAGGCCCGGTTGATCTCGTCGCCGACCACCAGGTTGGCGAAGACCGCGCCCGGGCGGAACTCGAAGTCGTGCGTCTCCTGGTTGTAGACGCTGACCCCGGTGACGTCGCTGGGCAGCAGGTCCGGGGTGAACTGGATCCGGCGCACCGAGCAGTCGATCGACCGGGCCATGGCCTTGGCCAGCTTGGTCTTGCCGACGCCCGGCACGTCCTCGATCAGCAGGTGGCCCTCGGCCAGCAGCACCGCCAGGGCGAGCCGGACGGTGGCCGTCTTGCCCTCGATGACCTGCTCGATGTTGGCCACGATGGCCTCGCTGGCGGCGCGGAACTCGTCGTGCGGCAGCAGACCGCCCACCTCGTCCCAGGTCTGTTGTGTCACGGGCCTCCTCCTCGTCGCCTGGACGGCAGCGCTGAATAGAGCACCTGGACCCGCCGTTAGGTTCGCGACGTCGAGCCACGTCTGCCGCAGAAATCTCACTGGTCTCTCAGGCTAACCATGTTTCTCGTTGTCGCCGACCCCCGCAGGCGGTCGGTCGGTTACGCCCGGAATATTCGCCGGACCGGGGGAATGTCCCGACCGATGGTGCGGGGGAGATGGCCGGCGGGTAGGCGGGGTACACTCCCGGTCATGGCCGGAGTCTTCCTGCTTCTTACCGAGCCGTGCTGATGCGCTGAACGCGCGACAGCACGGCGGCCCCTCCTGCGCGAGGGGCTTTTTTGTGTCCGCAGCAGACCTCCCATATCCGACATGACCCGCGCCGAGGAGACGCCATGAGTGAGGCAGCCGCACCGGCCACCGACATCCCCCCGTTCCGGTACACCGCCGCCCTGGCCGAGGAGATCGAGCACCGCTGGCAGGACACCTGGGCTCGGGAGGGCACCTTCCACGCGCCGAACCCGGCCGGTCCGCTGGCCGACCCGGACCACCCGCGGGCGGGCGCCGAGAAGCTGTACGTGCTGGACATGTTCCCCTATCCGTCGGGCGCCGGCCTGCACGTCGGCCACCCGCTGGGCTACATCGGCACCGACTGCTACGCCCGCTACCAGCGGATGGCCGGGCGCAACGTGCTGCACGCGATGGGCTTCGACGCGTTCGGCCTGCCGGCCGAGCAGTACGCGGTGCAGACCGGCACCCACCCCCGGACCACCACCGAGGCCAACATCGAGCGGTACAAGGCGCAGCTGCGCCGGCTGGGGCTGGGCCACGACGAGCGGCGCTCGGTGGCCACCATCGACACCGACTTCTACCGCTGGACCCAGTGGATCTTCCTGCAGATCTTCAACTCCTGGTACGACGCGGACGCGAAGAAGGCCCGGCCGGTCGCCGAGCTGATCGCCGAGTTCGAGGGGGGCACCCGCCCCACCCCGGACGGCCGGCCGTGGGCCGAGCTGACCGTGGGCGAGCGGCGGAAGATCGTCGACGACCACCGGCTGGCGTACGTCTCGGAGGCGCCGGTGAACTGGTGCCCGGGGCTGGGCACCGTGCTGGCCAACGAGGAGGTCACCGCCGACGGCCGCTCCGAGCGGGGCAACTTCCCGGTCTTCAAGCGCAACCTGAAGCAGTGGATGATGCGGATCACCGCGTACGGGGACCGGCTGCTGGAGGACCTGGACACGCTGGACTGGCCCGAGCCGATCAAGCTGCAGCAGCGCAACTGGATCGGCCGGTCGACCGGCGCGCACATCGACTTCCCGACCGAGCGTGGCCCGGTCCGGGTGTTCACGACCCGGCCGGACACCGTCTTCGGCGCCACCTACATGGTGCTGGCCCCGGAGCACGAGCTGGTCGACGTGCTGGTTCCGGCCGCCTGGCCGGACGGGACGAAGGACGCCTGGACCGGCGGGCACGCCAGCCCGCGGGCCGCCGTCGAGGCGTACCGGAAGGCCGCCGCGGCCAAGACGGACGTGGAGCGGCAGGCGGAGACCAAGGAAAAGACCGGCGTCTTCGTCGGCGCCCACGCGACCAACCCGGTCACCGGCGGGCAGATCCCGATCTTCATCGCCGACTACGTGCTGGCCGGCTACGGCACCGGCGCGATCATGGCGGTGCCCGCACAGGACGAGCGGGACTGGGACTTCGCCGAGGTCTTCGACCTGCCGATCGTGCGCACCGTGCAGCCGCCGGAGGGCTTCGCCGGCAAGGCGTACACCGGGGAGGGTCCGGCGGTCAACAGCGCCGCGCCCGACCGCGGCCTGGACCTGAACGGCCTGGGGGTGACCGACGCCAAGGCGCGGATCATCGCGTGGCTGGAGGCCAACGGGCACGGCGCCGGCGCGGTCACCTGGCGGCTGCGGGACTGGCTGTTCTCCCGGCAGCGCTACTGGGGCGAGCCGTTCCCGATCGTCTACGACGAGACGGGGGCGCCGATCGCGCTGCCCGAGTCGATGCTGCCGGTCGAGCTGCCCGAGGTGGACGACTTCTCGCCGAAGACGTTCGACCCGGAGGACGCCGACAGCAACCCGGAGACCCCGCTGTCCCGGCGGCGCGACTGGGTGGAGGTGGAGCTGGACCTGGGTGACGGGCCGAAGCGCTACACCCGGGAGACCAACGTGATGCCGCAGTGGGCCGGCTCCTGCTGGTACGAGCTGCGCTACGTGGACCCGACCGACTCGGGGCGGTTCGCCGAACCGGAGAACGAGGCGTACTGGATGGGGCCGCGCGGCGCGGGCGACTGCGGGGGCACCGACCTGTACGTCGGTGGCGCCGAGCACGCCGTGCTGCACCTGCTGTACGCCCGCTTCTGGCACAAGGTGCTGTACGACCTGGGCCACGTCTCCTCGTTCGAGCCGTTCCGCCGGCTGTTCAACCAGGGCTACATCCAGGCGTACGCGTTCACCGACCCGCGGGGCGCGTACGTGCCGGCCGACGAGGTCGTCGAGGTCGACGGCCGGTACTTCCACGGCGACACCGAGGTCAGGCGCGAGTACGGCAAGATGGGCAAGTCCCTGAAGAACGTCGTCACCCCGGACGAGATGTGCGCGGCGTACGGCGCGGACACCTTCCGGGTGTACGAGATGTCGATGGGCCCGCTGGAGGTGTCCCGCCCGTGGGAGACCCGGGCGGTGGTCGGCTCGTACCGGTTCCTGCAGCGGGTCTGGCGGGCGGTCGTCGACGAGCAGACCGGCGCGCTGCGGGTGACCGACGCGCCGGCCGACGAGGCCACCCGCCGGCTGCTGCACAAGGTGATCGACGGGGTCCGTGGCGACATGGAGGGGATCCGGTTCAACACCGCGATCGCCAAGCTGATCGAGCTGACCAACGGGCTGACCCGGCTGGCGGAGACCCCGCGGGAGGTGGCCGAGCCGCTGGTGCTGATGGTGGCCCCGTTCGCCCCGCACGTCGCCGAGGAGCTGTGGCGGCGGCTGGGCCACGACACCTCGCTGGCGTACGCGGACTTCCCGACCGCCGACCCGGCGCTGCTGGTCGCCGAGACGGTGACCTACCCGGTGCAGATCAACGGCAAGGTCCGGGGCCGGGTCGAGGTGGCCGCCGACGCGTCCGAGGACGACGTCCGGTCGGCCGCCCTGGAGGCGGTCGCCGGCGCGCTGGCCGGCAAGGAGCCGCGCAAGGTCATCGTGGTGAAGGGCCGGATGGTCTCGGTCGTCGCCTGACCCACGTCTGCTCACGGAGGCGCGTCCCGCGTTCGGGGCGCGCCTCCGCGGCGTTCCGGGTTAGGGTTCCCGCCGGTGGACGGCGTCGGCCGTCCCCGGCACCCCGGCGGTTGTCCCGGAGTCGCTGTCGAGCTGATGTCGTCAGCGACTCATGAGTCGCTCCGGACGTCAGCTCCACAGCCTCTAGCGGACGAGCGCCGCCTCGACGGTCCGCCGGTGCCGGCGCAGCCACCCGTGCCAGCCACGGATCGCGTCGACCGCACCCGCCGCGCGGAGGCGGCGCATGCCCGGCTCGTCCCGGTCGGCGCCGGTGTCGATGCCCCGCCAGGTGCCGTCGAGCTGGTCGAGCATGACGCCGACCAGCTCGTCCCGGGGCAGGGACACCCCGGGGGTGGTGGCCTCGTAGGCGTCGCAGAGCAGCCGGCAGCGCCGGGCCAGCTCGGCCGGGTCGGCGTCCCCGCCCAGCGCGGCCCAGTGCCAGCCGGCGAACGCCACGTCCTCGACCCGCCGGCCCGGTCGGGCCAGGTCCCAGTCGAGGAAGGCCACCGGCAGCGGCCCGCCCGGCGCGTCCCGGTAGACGGTGTTCTTCGGCGACAGGTCCCGGTGGCAGACCGTCTCCGCGTCGCCGGCCAGCGGACTGCCGGCGCAGGCGTCGTGCAGCGCCCGGATCAGCCCGGCCAGCCGGGCGAGCGCCGGATCGGCGAAGAAGGCCCGGTCCTCCCGGTCCCGCCAGGGCACCCGCCCGGCGAGGTGGGTCAGCACCTGCCGGCCCTGCTCGTCCACCCCGAGGTAGCCGGGCGCCAGGCCGGGCGCGGTGACGGCCAGGTGTCGCAGCAGGGCCGCCACGAACCCGGCGCGGGCCGGGGGAGTGCGGCGTACCGTGTCGCCGATCCGGACCACCTCGGTGACGAACCCGCCGGGCAGCCGCTCCTCCGGTGCGGGCATCTCAGCTCGGGCCCAGCCGGCGGTGCCGCTCCGCCCGCCACCAGCGGTGGATGATGACCACGCTGGCGATCAGGCC
Organism: Micromonospora sp. I033; assembly: GCF_053890995.1. Taxonomy (NCBI): domain Bacteria; kingdom Bacillati; phylum Actinomycetota; class Actinomycetes; order Micromonosporales; family Micromonosporaceae; genus Micromonospora; species Micromonospora sp. I033. The sequence continues at coordinate 13,750 of NZ_JBSSLX010000099.1, forward strand.
GAGGCTGGCCGGTGCGGCGGCGTACCAGTTGATCGAGCCGGGGGAGCTGACCGCCGCGCCGATGGCCGCGTAGCCGATCGCCGTGGGGGCGGAGGCGATCACGCTGCCGGCCAGGAACGGCAGCACCCGTGCCCCGGTGGTGCCGTAGCCGTAGCTGACCAGCCCGAACCCGGCGATCGGCAGCAGCCGCACGGTCATCACGCCGAACACGCTCTGCCGGGCGAACCAGCCGTCCAGCCGGGCCAGCCGGCCGCGGACCCGTTCGGCGACGAACTGCCGGCCCAGCAGGCGGCCGACCGCGAAGCCGACGGCCGCCGCGAGCAGCGCCGCGCCGAGGGCGTACGCGGCGCCCTGCACCGGGCCGAAGATCGCGCCGGCGGCCAGTGTCACGAAGGTACGCGGGACCAGCGCCACGAGCAGCAGCGCGCCGCCCACCACGGCGGCGGCCGGGGCGTACCCGCCGAGCGGGTCGGCCAGCCGGGGCAGGTCGCCCGGGTCCGGGTGGGGGACGAGCAGCAGCGTGACGCCGAACCCGGCGAGCAGCAGGAGCAGCAGCGCGAACCGGCGCGCCGACGGTTGCCGCAGCAACCGCGCGAACCGGCGGAACACCGGTCGTCGCCGCCACAGTCGGGCGGCGCGGATCACGGCCGGGCGGCGGCGGCCACCGCGGTGCGGCGCTCGGAGCGGAGCCGGTCGGCCCAGGTGTCGTCGAGCGGGGGGAGCTGGTGGATGCCGGTCGCCCAGCGCAGCAGCAGGTCGGCGAGGGCGGGATTGCGGGCCAGCGCCGGACCGTGCGAGTAGGTGCCGAGCAGCTTGCCCCGCCACGCGCCCTCGGTGGTCCCATCGTTGCCGATCCCGGTGGTGACCCGGGCCAGCGGCGAGACGCCGGGGCCGAGGTGGGTGCGCCCGCCGTGGTTCTCGAACCCGCTCAGGTAGGGGATGCCCAGCCGCGGGTCGACCTCGCCGGCCAGCTCGCCGACCGCCCGCGTGGCACCCCGGTCGGAGGAGATGTCCAGCAGCTCCAGCCCGGTGCACCGGGTGCCCTTGGCGAAGAAGGAGGTGCCGAGCAGCTGGTAGCCGGCGCAGACGCCGAACACCACCGAGCCCTGGGCGACCGCCCGGTGCAGGCCGCCGTCGGCGATCAGCCGCTGCGCGCCCAGCGCCTGCGGGCCGTCCTCGCCGCCGCCGATCAGGTAGATGTCGGCGGTGGCGGGCAGCCGCTGGTCGGAGCGGACCTCCAGCACCTCGACCGGCATGCCGCGCAGCTGGGCCCGGCGGGCCAGGATCAGCGCGTTGCCCCGGTCGCCGTAGGTGGACAGCAGGTCGGGGTAGATCCAGACGATGCGCAGGCTCTCAGTTGACACGGTCCAGCTCCGCTCGGATGTCCTGGAAGGCGGTGTAGTTGGCGATGACCTCCAGCCGGCCCGGCGGCACCGCGCGGACGGCGTCGTCGAAGCTCCGCACGTGCTGGAACGGCACGCCGTTGACGTCGAGCCGGACGGCCAGGTCGTAGGCCCGGTCGCCGGTGATCAGCACCTGCCGGCCGCGCAGCGGGGAGAAGTCGACGTCGAAGAGCCAGGAGGTGTCGAGCCCGTCGGGGTCGCGCGCGTTGATGGAGAGCAGTGTCGGCGCGACGTCGGCCATGTCGAACGCCTCCAGCCAGCTGGCCGGGTTCTTGGCCAGCAGCAGCCGGATGTTGCGCCCGTCCCGGTCGACCTGGGCGTAGCGGCCGGCCACCGACGTGACCGTGCCGAGCCGGGAGACCGCGTCCACGGGGCGTACCCCGAACTCGGCGGCGACCGCCAGGGCGGTGGCCGCGTTGCCGAGGTTGACCTTGCCGGGGAGCTGGAGCTGCACCTTGTGCCAGGCGCCGGTGGGGTCGAGCACCCCGTCGTCCTCGACCGTCCACTGCGGCTGGGGGCGGCGCAGCGGGCAGCCGGTGCACCACCACTGCTCGCCTGAGCGCTGGATGGTGGAGCCGCACTCGGGGCATACCCAGGAGTCGTCGTGCCAGCGCTGGCCGGCGCTGAACCAGGTGACGTGCGGCGGGATGTGGCCCTGGGCCGGGTCGGCCGGCGGGGTGGCGGCCCAGACCACCATGGGGTCGTCGGCGTTGGCGACCACCCGCACGTCGGGGTGCCGGACCAGCGCGGCGCGCCAGAGCTGCGCCATCATGGCGACCTCCTTGGCCCGGTCGAGCTGGTCGCGGGAGAGGTTGAGCAGCGCCACCACGTGCGGGTCGGTGGCCTCCAGCACCTGGGCGAGGTAGTGCTCGTCCACCTCCAGCACCGCGTAGGGGGTGCTGCCGGCCTTGGCCAGCGCCGAGGTGTGCCCGGTGGGCATGTTGGCGCCGAAGGAGTTGGTGGCGACCCGGCCGAGCACCCCGACGGCGGCGGTGGTGAGCCGGGTGGTGGTGGTCTTGCCGTTGGTGCCGGACACCAGGGCGATGGCCCGACCGGCCGAGAGGTGGGCCAGCAGTTCCGGGTCGATCTTGAGGCCGATCCAGCCGCCGATCACCGAGCCGTCGCCACGGCCCGCGGCCCGCGACAGCGCCGCGGCGGTCCGCGACACGGAGCTGGCCACCTTTGCCCGCAGGGGCATCTTCGCGTCCGTCACCCGAGCGAGGTTACCGGACCACCGGGCCCACCAGATCGCCGCCGACGGCGATCCGTTCGGCCGGGGCCGCCCGGCGGACGGTCGACTCGCGCTCGGCCGGACGGAGTCGATCTATGTCGGGAAGCGGACCGCCCGCGGGGCGCGCCGCACCCCTCCACTCCGCCCCACCCCCGTTGACGTGCTGTTTTGCGCGCCGAAACGCCGCGCCGCGCGGGCGTTTCTGGTTGCAGGTGGAGGGAAGTGGAGTAGAGTGGGGCGCGATGGTGAGGCCGGGAGGGCCACACCGGCCCGGGGGGTCAGCGGCGCCGCGAACGCCGCTCACAGGGCGAGGGGGTTGGGCCGATGTTCCTCGGCACCCACACTCCGCGCCTGGACGACAAAGGCCGGTTGATCCTTCCGGCGAAGTTCCGGGACGAACTGGCGGGGGGTGTCGTGATCACCAAAGGGCAGGAGCGCTGCCTCTACGTCTTCCCGATGCCCGAGTTCCAGCGGATCGCCGACCAGTTGCGCGCGCAGCCGATGACGAGCAAGGCGGCCCGGGCCTACAGCCGGGTCTTCTTCGCCAGCGCGCACGACGAGGTGCCGGACAAGCAAGGGCGGGTCACCATCCCCGCGCACCTGCGGTCCTACGCCGCTCTCGACCGCGACCTGGTCGTGATCGGCGCGAGCACCCGGGTGGAGATCTGGGACAAGGCGGCCTGGGAGGCCTACCTCGCGGAGAGCGAAGACGACTTCGCCGACATCGAGGAGGGGGTGCTGCCCGGCGGTCTGTAGGGCGTGACGGCGCCCGACGTACTGCGAGATCTCCAGCCGCTTTCGAGTTCCTGGCACCCCTTCCCCGGTGCCAGGCGCACGATCCGATACGGAGGGCCGCGGCCTCCGGCGGGCGGGAGCGGATGGGGATCTGGCGGTATGGCGAGGCGTCGTGGCGACGACGGACACAGGGACGGAATCGGGTTTCAACCAGTGGGGGTCGAGATGGGGGAGCTACGCGGCACGCACGTGCCGGTGCTGCTCGAGCGGTGTCTCGAGTTGCTGGCCCCCGCTCTGGGTCGGACCGGCCGCACCGTGCACGTCGACGCCACGCTCGGCCTGGCCGGCCACGCCGAGGCGGTGCTGGAGGCGCACCCGGACACGGTGCTGATCGGCCTGGACCGGGACACGGAGGCCCTCGCCCACGCGCGGGTCCGGCTGGCCCGGTTCGCCGACCGGGTCCACCTCGAGCACGCCGTCTACGACGAGTTGCCAGAGGTGCTCGACCGGCTCGGCTACCCGGCGATCGACGGGATCCTGTTCGACCTCGGCGTCTCGTCCCTGCAACTGGACGCGCCCGACCGCGGGTTCGCCTACGCGCAGGACGCGCCGCTGGACATGCGGATGGACCAGACCCGGGGGGTGACCGCCGAGGAGGTGGTCAACACCTACTCCCACCCGGAACTGGCCCGGGTGCTGCGGGTGTACGGCGAGGAGAAGTTCGCGGGGCGGATCGCCTCGGCGATCATCCGGGAGCGCGAGCGCGCTCCGATCACCTCGTCGGCGCGACTGGCCGAGCTGGTCCGGGAGAGCATTCCGGCACCAGCCCGACGAACCGGGGGACACCCGGCAAAGAGAACGTTTCAGGCTTTACGGATCGAGGTAAACAGGGAACTGGCAGCGCTGGAGACGGCGCTGCCGGCCGCTCTGGACAAGCTCACCGTGGGCGGCCGCATGGTGGTCCTGTCCTACCACTCGCTGGAGGACCGGCTCACCAAGCAGGCGCTCGCCGACCGGGTCCGCAGCAAGGGCCCGGTCGACCTCCCGGTCGAACTGCCCGGGTCGGGTCCGACGTTCCGGCTGCTCAGCCGGGGCGCGGAGCTGCCCGGGGAGGCGGAGGTCGCCGCCAACCCGCGCGCCGCCTCGGTGCGGCTGCGGGCCGCGGAACGGCTCGACCCGGAGGCGGCCCGGCAGGGGCGTACCGACCGCGAACGGTACCGCCGCCGGGTGAAGGCGATGCACCAACCGGGGACGGGGTCACCGGGGTCCGGAACGGACCCGCGGTCGGCCCCCGGGGACGGGAACGGGACGGACGAAGAGGGGGAGGGGACATGAACGTCAACCAGCGCGACGGCCGGGACACCGGCATCGGGCAGCGCGCACCGCGGTCGGGGGGCCGGACCGCGGCGCAGCGCACCCCGCGCGGCACCACGTCGACGGCGGCGGCCGACCGGCCCGACCGCCGGGGGGAGACTCGCGCCCGGGGGGCGCGCGAGTTCCCCACCCAGGGCAGCGCCGCCCTGCGGCCGGCCGAGCGCACCCGCACCACCGGCACCACCTCGCCGCGGTTGCGGGTCGCCCCGCCGCCGCCGGTCCGGGTGCCGCGGGCGCCGTTCGTCGGGCTGATCCTGGTGCTCGTGGTCGGCGGGGTGCTCGGCATCCTGGCGGTCAACACCAAGATCAACGAGAACGCGTTCAAGCTGGAGAAGCTCGAGCAGCAGCAGGCCAAGCTCGACGTCGACCAGCAGCAGCTGGAGAAGGAGATCGCCGACCAGAAGGCGCCGGGAAACCTGACCGCCAACGCGCGCAAGCTCGGCCTGGTCGACTCGGACGAGCTGGCCTACATCCGGCTGCCGGACGGGAAGGTGATCGGTGTCCCGCACCCGGTGGAGGGTGCGCCGGCGATCACCAGCCAGCAGGGCAACGGAGGCTGAGCAGTGCCGCCGAGATCGGAGGAACCGCGCCGGGACGCCACAGGCTCCCGGCGCGGCTCGTCCCGGGGCGCGGAGCACCGGGAGCCGGGCGTCGGCGGGATCTCCGACGCCCGGGCGTACACGCCGCGCGGCCGGACCATCCGGGAGGGCGGCGGCGCCGCCCGGACCGGTGGGGGCGCCGACCAGCGGCGTACCCCGCGCAGCACCCGCTCCGGCGACCCGTTCCGCCCGGCCCTGCAGGTGCTCGACGGCGGCCGGACCGGGGCGACCCGCGCCGGTCGCCGGGAGACCGCCGGCGGCCGGGCCGGTGTGGTGCGGACGGTGTCCGCCCGGCCGGCGCGGGAGCCGT
>NZ_JBSSLX010000100.1:0-19138 GCF_053890995.1 Micromonospora sp. I033
GGCCCGCGTCGGGGGTCCGCGGATCGCGCCGCGGACCGGTTCGGCGCTCCGTCCCGAGGACCAGGCCCGGCCCGGATCTCCGTCTGGCGACCGATGAATCCGGGTGGGTGCGCGGCCTAGCATCCGGGACGTGAACCGCCGGTCCCGAATCCTGCTGCTGGCTCGGCCTGGTCACCGTGCCGATGGCGTACGTCGCCCGGCTGCGCCCGCCCCGGTTTTCGCTGGTGGCGCTGGGGCTGCTGCTCCTCCCGACGCCGTGGGAGCTGGTCACCGGCGGTTGGCGGGACCTGCTGTTCGCGGTGACCGCGCTGGGTCTCGGCTGGGCCCTCGGCGAGCTGCAACGGGGGCACGCCCACCGCCTCCGCGACCGGCAGCGGCAGGTGCTCGCCCGGGAGCGGGAGCGGATCTCCCGGGAGCTGCACGACGTGGTGGCCCACCATGTGGCGGTCATCGCCGTGCAGGCGGCCGCCGCCGAGGACGTCTTCGACGCGCGTCCGGAGCGGGCCCGCGCCGCGCTCGGCGCGATCAACGTGGCGGCCCGGTCCGCGCTCACCGAGCTGCGGGCGATGCTGCACGCGCTGGCCACGGACGACGGCGCGGACCCGGACGGGCCGCAGCCCGGGCTGGCGCAGCTCGACGCCCTCGCCGACGCCGTCCGGGCGGTGGGCCTCGTGGTGACGGTGGACCGGGACGCCGGCGCCGAGGACCTGCCCGGCGGGGTGCAGCTGTCGGCGTACCGGATCGTGCAGGAGTCGCTGACCAACGCGTTGCGGCACAGCCATGCGAGCCGGGCCGACGTGAGCGTCCGCTACGGCGACGGGATGCTGCGCCTGGCGGTGGTGAACGACGGCACGGCGCCGCCGCGCCGGCCCGGCACCGGCGCGGGCCGGGGCATCGTCGGGATGCGCGAGCGCGCCCGCCTCCTGGGCGGCACACTGGAGGCCGGTCCGCTGCCCGCCGGCGGGTTCCGCGTCGAGGCCCGGCTACCGGTGGCGGTGGTCCGGTGAGTGTCCGGGTGGTGATCGCCGACGACCAGGACCTGATCCGCGCGGGGCTGGCGATGATCATCGACGCCCGGCCGGACCTGACCGTGGTCGGCGAGGCCGCCGACGGGGTCGAGGCGGTGGCGGTGGTGAACCGGACCCGCCCGGACGTGGTGCTCATGGACGTGCGGATGCCGCGGCAGGACGGCATCGCCGCCACCCGGGAGCTGGTGTCCGGCGGCAACCCGGCGCGGGTGGTCATGCTCACCACCTTCGACCTCGACGAGCACGTGTACGCGGCGCTGCGCGCCGGGGCCAGCGCCTTCCTGCTCAAGGACACCCGCCCGGCCGACCTGGCCGAGGCGGTGCGGGTGGTGGCCCGCGGCGAGGCGCTGCTGGCGCCGACGGTGACCCGCCGGCTGCTCGACCGCTTCGCCGACCGGCTGCCCGGCGCCCCCGCCGACCAGGGGCGACTCGCCGCGCTCACCGCCCGCGAGGTGGAGGTGCTGACGCTCGCCGCGCGGGCACTGTCCAATGCGGAGATCGCCGAGCGGCTGTTCCTGAGCACCGCCACGGTGAAGACCCACGTTTCCGCCGTGCTCAGCAAACTCGGCCTGCGCGACCGGATCCAGGCGGTGGTCTTCGCCTACGACGTCGGCCTGGTCCGCCCCGAACCGCCGGCCCGCTGACCCACGCGGACGAGCGACCCCGGAGCGCCTGTCAGGAGCCCTCCCACCCCAATTCTGGTCCGGCCGGGCGAACCGGTCGGACCCGACGCGGCGGGCCCGAACCGGACAGACGTGTCGCGACCGTCCGGACCGGACCGGCCGGCGCCGGAGGGGACGAGTGGCCCGGTCCGGCTGCCCGCGCTGGGCGGGCATGTCCGTCGCACCCGGGCGCGATCGGGAACACGTGACGGCAGCGAAGATTTCTCAATTACGCCGAGTGACCGCCGCAACCCTCCTAGTGTTGGCCACACCGGTGCTAGTCACGGAGTTGGCCACCCGAACGGCGTCCCACGCAGACAGCGGACGAAAAGTGAGGGAAGACGCGGATGAAGGCAAAGACAGTTCTCGGATCGGCGGCGGTCGGCGTGGGCCTCGGCACACTGCTGCTCCCGGCCGCCGCCCTCGCGCAGACCACCGTCTCGCCGGCCACCACACCGGTCGGCGGGACCGTCGTGCTCACCACGACGTCGTGCAACCCGAAGGCGGGTGACGCGCTCTTCCGCGTCACCGGTCCGAACCGGGACCAGAACGTCAGATCCACCACCGCGGCGGCGGGCGGCGGCCTGAGCGCCGAGCTCTTCACCGCCGGGTTCACCCTGGGCACGTACACGGTGACCACCACCTGCGGCGACGGCACCAGCGGCGGCACGGCCAGCTTCACGGTCACCCCGATCGGCGGGGCGCAGGCCGGGGCCGGCGGCCGGGACGGAGACACCGGCGTGCTGGTCGCGGGCGGCGCGTTGGCCGCCGCGGCGGTCGCCGGCGGCACGTACGTGCTGGTGCGCCGTCGCCGGCGCGCGACCACCGTCGCCTGACGGACCGTCACACCATCCCTGAGCGGGTGCCCGCGCCGGTGCGACCGGCGCGGGCCCCGCGTCCCCGATGGACGGAGGTGGGACCCTGTCGTCGCCGCGCCACCGGACGGACGGGCCGTCGAGAGCCCGCACCGTCGCCATCGTCGCCGCGGTCACCCTCGCCGGCGCCACCGGGGCCGGGCTGGTCGCCGCCGGCCTGGGCACCACCTCGACACCGCCGCCCCAGCCGGGCGCCTCGGCCGCGCCGACCGCCGAGCGCTCCGGCTCGCCCGGCCCGGTGCTCCCCCGCTCGGAGCCGGTCCGCGTCGCCATCCCCCGCATCGGCGTCGACGCCGACATCGTCCCGGTCGCCACCGACCCCAACGGCGCCCTGGAGGTGCCGCCGCTGGACCATCCGGAGATCGCCGGCTGGTACCGCCGCGGCCCCACCCCGGGCGAGGCCGGCAACGCCGTGCTGGTGGGGCACGTCGACTCGCTGCGCGGCCCGGCGGTCTTCTTCGACCTCGGCCGGCTGCGCCCCGGCGACACCGTCGAGGTCACCCGGGCCGACGGCCGGGTCGCGGTGTTCACCGTGGACGGCGTCGGGGCGTACCCGAAGGAGCGCTTCCCCACCGAGCGGGTGTACGGCGGCGGCGCCGAGGCCCGGCTCCGGCTGATCACCTGCGGCGGCCGGTTCGACCCGCGCACCGGCAGCTACCCGGACAACATCGTGGTCTTCGCCACCGCCGCCCGCTGACGCGGGCCGGACAGTCCCGCGTCACCGCCAGGCCGTACGGTAGGCCGTCAGTCCCTCGGCGGCGGAGGTGCGTGGTGGACCGGTCGGCGGTACGGACCCGGTGGGGCGGGCGGCTGCTGCCCGGCCTCGTCGCCCGCCTGCTCGGGCGCGTCGACGAGGCGGCCGGGCCGACACCGCGCCGGGCCAATCCCGACGCGGTGGTGGACTGCGCGGTCTACGTGGCCGGCCGGCGGGAGCCGGGCCGGCCGCACTACGCCGAGGCGTACGACCGGGCCCGCCGCGTCCGAAAGGGGTTCGTCTGGCTCGGACTGCACGAGCCGGGCGCCGCGGTGATGGCCGCGGTCGGGCGGACCTTCGGGTTGGACGAGCTGCTGGTGGCGCAGGCCCTCGCCGACGGGCACCGCCCCACTGTTCAGCGGCACGGCGACGTGACGCTGCTGGTGCTGCGCACGGCGGGCTATGTGGAGCACGGCGAGCTGACCGCCACCTCCGAGGTGATCGACACCGGGGACGTGATGGTGTTCCTCGGCGACCGGTTCGCGCTCACCGTCCGGCACGGCGCGACGGGCGCGCTGACCCCGGTGCGGGAGGACGTGCAGCGCCGGCCCGGGGTGCTGGCCGAGGGGCCGTGGGCGGTGGCGTACGCGGTCTGCGCCCGCATGGTCGACCTCTACCTGGAGGTCGCCGGGCACCTGGAGCGGGACCTGGAACGGGTCGAGGAGAGCGTCTTCGCGCGCGACCGGGACGCCGACATCCAGCACATCTACCAGCTCAAGCGGGAGGTGGTGGAGTTCAAGCGGGCGGTGCTGCCGTTGCAGGCGCCGCTGCGCGCGCTGCTGGAGCAGCGGGGCGAGGGCCCCCCGCCGGCGTTGCACCGCTGGTTCGTCGACGTGGAGAGCCGGCTCACCCGGGCGGTGGACCGGATCGGCTCGTACGACGAGCTGCTCAACTCGATCCTCCAGTCCCGGCTGGCGCAGCTCGCCGTCGAGCAGAACAACGACATGCGCAAGATCGCGGCCTGGGCGGCGATCGCCGCGACCCAGACCGCGGTGGCCGGCATCTACGGGATGAACTTCGCGCACATGCCGGAGCTGGGCTGGCGGTACGGCTACGCGGGCGCGCTGCTGCTGATGGCGACGGCCGCGGTCACCCTGCACCGGCTGTTCCGGCGCTCCGGCTGGCTCTGACCGGTCAGGGCCCGTCCAGGTCGGACAGTTCGGCGTCGAGCAGCTCGGCGAGGCGGGCCACCCGCCACGGGTCCGACTCGGCGGTGATGCCCCGGCTGGGCATCTCCACGGTCATCAGCAGGTAGAGGTGCAGCCGGTAGAGCCCGAGCCGGCGGCGCGCCCCGGCGTCCAGCGGGAACGGCGCGGCCGCCCGGTAGGCCCGCACGAGGGGGTCGTCCGGCTCGTCCTCGGCGCGCCGGAACAGCAGCGGCGACACCAGGTCCAGCAGCGGGTCGCCCCAGAGGTGGCGCTCGCCGTCGACCAGCCCGCTGAGCCGGAGCGTCCCGTCGGGGCCGTCGAGTGCGAGGACGTTGCCGGCCCACCCGTCGAAGTGCAGCAGCGCCGGGCGGCGTACCGCGTCGAGGACGTGCGCGTGCCGGTCGACCAGCTCGCGGATGCGGGCCGCCGGCACGGGCAGCGGCACCGCCCAGTCCGCCGCGTCGGCGAGCAGCTCGTCCACCATGGCCGTGTACGCCCCGCGCCAGGTGGGCGCGCCGGTCCGGTCGCCGTCGTAGCCGTAGCGGTCGCCGGTGACGCCGTGCAGCGCCGCCAGCGCCCGGCCGAACTCGGCCCGTACCGGGCCCACCTCGGCGCCGGCCTGGGTCAGGTCCCAGAGGGTGCGGCCGGGCAGCAGGCCGGTGAGCAGCCAGTCGCCGAGCACCGGGTCGCGGCCGTGGTGCAGCAGCGGCGGCACCGGCACCGCGGGCGCCCGCGCGGCGACCAGCCGCAGGTAGCGGGCCTCCGCCCCGATCATGTCGCGCTCGTAGCGCAGCAGCGGCACGTGCGGCGGCGGCCCCACCTTGAGCACCACGGCCCGCCCGTCGTCGAGGGTCACCCACCAGACGGCGGCGAACCCGCCGCCGCTCAGCTCGCCGCAGCCGCTCACCGCGGGCGCGGGGCCGAGCGACGCGGCCACGTAGCGCCGGACCTGGTCCGGGTCGAGTCGGCGTTGGGTCGGGCTCATGTCCCGCACCACGCTAGCGGTCGTGCCGTGCGGACGCTGTCCCGAAACCGCCGGGCGGGCTCCGTAGGCTGGCGGGCATGATGTGGCGGCGGTACGTGGCGATCGGCGACAGCACCACCGAGGGGCTGGACGACCCGGACGAGGCGGGCGGCTACCGGGGCTGGGCCGACCGGTTCGCCCTCGCGGTGGCCCGCGCCCAGGGCGGCCTGGAGTACGCCAACCTCGCCATCCGCGGCCGCACCACCGCGCGGATCCGGAGCGAGCAGCTGCCGGTCGCGCTGGAGCTGGCCCCCGACCTGGCGACCGTGGTGGCCGGCATGAACGACGTGCTGCGGCCGTCGTTCGACGCCGACCGGGTGGTTGAGGACGTGCGCGCGATGCAGCGGGCGCTGGTCGGCCAGGGCGCCACCGTGCTCACCTTCACGCTGCCCGACCCGGCGCCGGTCATGCCGCTGGCCCGCCCGCTGCGCGGCCGGGTGCTGGCGCTCAACGCGGCGGTCCGCGCGGCCACCGCCGAGACCGGGGCCACCCTGCTCGACCTGGGCGCGCACCCGGTGGCCTCGGACCCGCGACTGTGGAGCGACGACCGGCTGCACGCCAACACCGCCGGGCACCAGCGGATCGCCGCGGCGCTCGCGCACACCGCCGGCCTGCCGGGCTACGACGACTCGTGGTCGCATCCCCTGCCACCGGCCATCCGTCGCCCCCGGCACGAGGCGGTCCGCGCCGAGCTGGCCTGGACCCGCCGGCACCTGCTGCCCTGGCTGGGCCGGCACCTGCGGGGGCGGTCCTCCGGCGACGACCGGGTGGCGAAGCGGCCGGTGCCGCTGCCGGTGGAGCTGCCGGCGGCCTGAGCAGCCCGACCACCCAGAGGCTGCGGTCCTGGGCCGGGCCCGGCCGACCGTGCCGAAGGCTTGCCCTGCGACGAACAGGTGACGAGGATCACTCGGAGGATCGGTCCCCGGCCTGGATGGACGGGGACCTGGCGACAAAGGAGTCCCCCGATGCCTGATCTCAACCGGCGCACCCTGCTGCGCGGCGCCGCCGCCGCGGCCGGCGGCACCGTCCTCGGCGGCCCGTTCATCGGGTTCGTGGCGCGCGGCGAGGCCGGTGCGGTCGGCCGGCGTCCGGCACCCGGCCCGACCCTGGGGCCGGTGCCGGACCTGCGCGACGGCAAGGTCCGCCTCCACCTGCCCGGCGGCTTCCAGTACCGCTCGTTCCACGACACCGAGTTCCCCGTGACGCTGGACGACGGCACGCGGCTGCCGGGCCGGCACGACGGCATGGGCGCCTTCCGCGGGCCGGACGGCACCGTCCGGCTGGTCCGGAACCACGAGGTGAACAACCCCGGCCCTGCCTTCGGCGATGCCGCCGCGGCGTACGACCCGATGGCGCAGGGCGGCACCACCACCATCGAGGTCACCCGCCACGGCGAGGTACGGCGCTCGTGGACCAGCCTCAACGGCACCATGATGAACTGCTCCGGCGGCCGGATGCCCTGGGGCAGCTGGATCACCTGCGAGGAGACGGTCAACGGGCCGGACGTCGGTCCGGACTTCACCGGCACCTCGAACGTGCCGCTCACCCAGCCGCACGGCTTCATCTACGAGGTGCCCGCGGACGGCCAGTCGGACCGGGCGCCGATCACCGCCGCCGGCCGGTTCGCGCACGAGTCGGTGGCCTACGACCCGCGCGGCGGGCACCTGTACCTGACCGAGGACAACTTCGGCTACCCGTCCGGCTTCTACCGGTACACGCCCCCGGCGGACCCGATGACGTGCGGCCGGCTGACCGACGGGGGCCGGCTGCAGATGCTCGCGGTGCGCGGCCGGCGCAATCTGGACCTCGCCGCGGCACAGCGGCGCCACGCGACGTACCCGGTGCAGTGGGTGGACATCGACGACCCGGCGCCACGGTTCCCGTACACCCCCGGCCAGGTCGCGCCGACGACGAACGACCAGGCGCTGACGCACGTCTCCCGGCAGGGCTGGGAGCGGGGCGCCGCCTACTTCTCCCGACTGGAGGGGTCGGCGTACGACGACGGCGTCGTCTACTTCACCGCCACCCAGGGTGGTGGCCCGGCGGAGACGTCGACGGGCCCGATCGCCGACGGCTACGGCAACGGGCACGGCCAGGTGTGGGCGTACGACTGCCGGGCGCAGGTGCTGCGGCTGGTGTACGAGTCGCCCGGGCCCGATGTGCTGGACTTCCCGGACAACGTGACCACCAGCCCGCGCGGCACGCTTGTGGTCTGCGAGGACAACGTGAACGACAACTACGTGCGCGGGCTCACCCCGCGCGGCGAGTTGTTCGACATCGCCCTGAACCGGTTGGTCAGCAGCACCGGAGCGGACCGGTCCAACGACGAGTTCGCCGGCTCCACCTTCAGCCCGGACGGGCACACCCTGTTCGTCAACATCCAGGCGAGCCGGGGTATGACGTTCGCGATCTGGGGTGACTGGTCCCGGATCGGGGTCTGAGACACCGGCCGCGGCGGGTGGGGCACCCCACCCGCCGCGGCCGCGTCGGACGATCCGGGCGGGCCCGGCTCAGTGCTCGATCGGCCGGCGGGTACGCGCCCGCTTCAGCTCGAAGAACCCGTCGGTGCCGGAGACCAGCAGCACCCCGTCCCAGAGCCGGCCGGCGTCCTCGCCGCGCGGGATCGGCGCCACCACCGGCCCGAAGAACGCGTGCATCCGCCCGTCGGCGTCGGTGACGTGGATGGTCGGCGTGCCGAGGTCCTCGCCGACCGGGGCCAGGCCGGCCCGGTGGCTGGCCAGCAGGGCCTCGTCGTGGTCGGTGACGTCGGCGGCGTCGGCCAGGTCGGCGGCGAGCCCGGCCTCGGTCAGCGCCGCCACGTACAACTCCCGGCCGATCGGGGCGCGCTCGTGGTGGATCCGCTCGCCGAGCGCGGTGTAGAGGTCCCCGAGCACCTCCGGGCCGTACTTCTGTGCGGCGGCCGTGCAGACCCGGACCGGGCCCAGGCCCGGCTTCAGCCACTCGCGGTACCACTCCTCCAGGTCCTCGCGCCCCTCGTTGAGCAGGGTCAGGCTCATCACGTGGAAGCGGATCGGCACGTCGCGGACCCGCGCCACCTCCAGCAGCCAGCGGGAGGCGTTCCAGGCCCACGGGCAGCGCGGGTCGAACCACATGTCGGCGGTGGGCATCGTCGTCTCGGTCCCTTCGCGGAGTTCGGTTTCCGAGTCGACGGTAGGGCCGGAAGTGGCCCATCAGCAGAGCCAATCCACGCGCGGATCACTGGGCCGATCCACGCGCCGCCCGCGTCGTCACCGGCCGGGGTTTGACCACCGGCGCGGTGGGTAGACACGCGCGCCGCGCGGGCCGGCCGGCCCGACGTCGCCGGACGCACCCGTTCGGGCCGCGGCGGACCGCGAGGAGGCACGATGGCCCAGGCGGCCACCAGACCGAGCAGCGCCAGGAAAGCCACCGGGGCCCGCAAGGCGCCGATGCCGAACAAGGCCGCGGCGAAGAAGGTCGCGACCGCCACCCGGCGGGCGACCGCGGCGACCGCCGCCAAGACCCCCGGCGGGAAGCCGACCCCGACCACCGCGCGCGCGGCGCGGAAGAAGGCCACCTCGGCCACCACCGCCACACCCACCCGCCGGCCCACCGCCAAGGCGGTCGCCGCGAAGAAGGCCACCACGGCGGCGAAGAAGGCCCCCGCCGCCAAGGCCGCGGCCAAGAAGGCCCCCGCGAAGAAGGCCGCGGCGAAGAAGGCCCCCGCCAAGAAGACCGTGGCCAAGAAGGCGCCCGGCACCAGGTCGACGGTGAAGAAGGCCCCGGCCACGCGGACCACGGCGAAGAAGGCCCCGGCCGCCAAGGGCACGGCCCACGCCGCCACCGTCAAGAAGGCCGCCGACCGCGCCGCCAAGGCCCAACGGGTCGCCGCGACCCGTACGCCGGCGAAGAAGGCGACCACCATGGAGTCGTTCGGCAGCCGGCGGACGGCCCGGACGAGCGCCCGGTGAGCCGTCGGCGAGAATGACCGGGTGGCGAAACGAGGTGCCGGCCGGAGCGCGGCCGACCCGACCGACGGGCCCTGTCCCTGCGGCTCCGGCCTGCCGTACCCGGACTGCTGCGGCCCGATCCACCGGGGCGTGTCGGCGGCGGCCACCGCCGAGGCGCTGATGCGCTCCCGCTACAGCGCCTTCGCCCTGGACGACGCCGACTACCTGTTGCGCAGCTGGCACTCCACCACCCGGCCGCCCCGGCTGCGGCTGGACCCGGGCACCCGGTGGACCCGGCTGGAGGTGCTCGACACCGACCGGGGCGGGTTGTTCGACACCGAGGGCACCGTCACGTTCCGCGCCCACTACCGCGAGGCCGGCCGGCCCGGCACGCTGACGGAGCGGAGCCGGTTCGCCCGGGAGGACGGCCGCTGGGTCTACCTGGACGCCGTACCGGACCGACCGCCGGCCGGCGGGTGACCCCGCACCGGCCGGCGGACGCCCGTCACCGGCCCGCGACCGCGGCGCGCAACGGCAGGCCGAGTCGCTCGACCGCCGCCCGGACCAGCTCGTCCGGCGGCGCCGCCACCTCCAGCACCACGCCGGACTCGTCCGGCCCCAGGTGCTCCAGGATGGCGCGCTGCGAGTCGAACAGGCTCGCCGGCATGTAGTGCCCGACCCGCCGGTCCAACCGGTCCCGGATCAGCTCGGCCGCCCCGTCCAGGTGCAGGAACTCCACGTCCGCCGACCCCTGCCGCAGCACGTCCCGGTAGGCGCGCTTCAGCGCCGAGCAGGTCAGCACGGTGGACACCCCCTCGGCGTGCCGGTCCGCCATCCACCCGGCCAGGGCGCGCAGCCAGGGCCAGCGGTCCGCGTCGTCGAGCGGGACGCCGGCCCGCATCCGGGCCACGTTGGCCGCCGAGTGGAACTCGTCCGCCTCGGCGAACCGCAGGCCCGTGAGCTCGCTGATCCCCCGGGCC
The DNA here is from genome assembly GCF_053890995.1 of Micromonospora sp. I033. Lineage (NCBI taxonomy): Bacteria > Bacillati > Actinomycetota > Actinomycetes > Micromonosporales > Micromonosporaceae > Micromonospora > Micromonospora sp. I033. The sequence goes on from NZ_JBSSLX010000100.1 coordinate 10,401, forward strand.
ACCGTCGTCTTGCCCGCCCCGGACACGCCCATCACCACGACGTGCCGGGTGGCCCCCCGCTCACCAGTCATGGACGGTGCCGTCCATCAGCCGGTTGAACGGCAGGTACGCGGGCTGGTACGGGAACCGGGCCGCCGCCTCCTCGTCCAGCTCCACGCCGAGGCCGGGCTGCTCGCCCGGGTGCAGGTACCCGTCGACGAAGGTGAACGACTGCCGGAACACCTCGTTGGTGAGCGGGCCGTGCTGCATGTACTCCTGGATGCCGAAGTTGTGGATGGCCAGGTCCAGGTGGAGCGCGGCGGCCATGCCGACCGGCGAGATGTCGGTGGGGCCGTGGATGCCGGACTTGATCTGGTACTGGGCGGCGTAGTCGAGCAGCTTGCGCATCGCGGTGATGCCGCCGGTGTGGGTGACGGCGGACCGGACGTAGTCGATCAGCTGTTCCCGGATGAGCGTCTGGTAGTCCCACACCGTGTTGAAGACCTCGCCGATGGCCAGCGGGGTGGTGGTGTGCTGGCGGACCAGCCGCAGCGCCTCCTGGTTCTCCGCCGGGGTGCAGTCCTCCAGCCAGAACAGGTCGTACGGTTCGAGCGCCTTGCCGAGCCGCGCCGCCTGGATCGGGGTCATCCGGTGGTGGCCGTCGTGCAGCAGCGGCAGCTCGGGGCCGAACTCGGTGCGGACCGCCTCGAACACGGCGGGCAGGTGACGCAGGTAGGCGCGGGTGTCCCAGTCCTCCTCGGCGGGCAGCGGGATGCGTTGGGCGGGCTCGTAGTCGTACCGCCGGCCGTCGACGCTGGGCTGGGTGGCGACGCCGTAGACGGCGTTGATGCCGGGCACCGCGGTCTGCACCCGGATCGACCGGTAGCCCAGCTCCAGGTGCGCGCGGATCGAGTCGAACAGCTCCGGCAGGTCCCGGCCGGAGGCGTGCCCGTACGCCATGATCCCGGTCCGGGACGCGCCGCCGAGGAGCTGGTAGAGCGGCATTCCGGCGGCCTTGGCCTTGATGTCCCAGAGCGCCACGTCGACGGCGGCGATGGCGGCCATGGTGACCGGCCCGCGCCGCCAGTAGGCCGACCGGTACAGGAACTGCCAGGTGTCCTCGATGCGGTGCGGGTCCCGCCCGATCAGCAGCGGGACGACGTGGTCGGCCAGGTAGGACGCGACGGACAGCTCCCGGCCGTTGAGGGTGCCGTCGCCCAGGCCGGTGAGCCCGTCGTCGGTGGTGATCTTCAGGGTGACGAAGTTGCGGTCGGGGCTGGAGACGATCACGTCCGCTGCGACGATCTTCACGCGGGTGCCTTTCTCGGGGTGGGTCAGCTCTCGGGGTGCGTCAGCTCTCGGGGTGGGTCAGCGCAGGGTGTCGCCGGGTTGCCGGGAGTCCAGGAGGGACAGCTCGTCCCGGCGGGGCAGGGTCTCCCAGTCGCCGGTTCCGGCGACGGCGAAGGCGCCGAGGGTGACCGCGCGGCGCAGCCGCCCGGCCAGGTCGAGCCCGTCCAGGTGTCCGGAGAGGTAGCCGGCCGTGAAGGCGTCCCCCGCGCCGACCGTGTCGACGGCCGTCACGGGCAGCGCCGCCGCGTCCCGGCGGCCCTCCCGGGTGTACGCGCGGGCGCCGTCGCCGCCGAGCTTCACGAGCACGGTCGACACGCCCCGGGCCAGCAGTCCCGCCACCAGCGTCTCCTCGTCGGCGCCGGGCGCGCCGACCAGGTCCAGCTCGTCGGCCGAGGCGACCACCACCGAGGCGTGCCCGGCCAGCGGGGTGAGCACGGCGCGCGCGGCCTCCCGGGACCAGAGCTTCGCGCGGTGGTTGACGTCGAGGCAGACCAGCGTCCCGGCCCGGGCGGCGGTCTCGGCCGCCCACGCGGTCGCCTCGCGGGCGCGGTCGGAGAGCGCCGGGGTGATCCCGGTCAGGTGCAGCACCCGGGCGCCGGCCGCCAGGGCGGGCCGCAGGTCGTCGACGCCCAGCGCCGACCCGGCCGAGCCGGCCCGCTGGTAGAGCACCCGGGTCAGGTCGGCGGTGCGCCGTTCCAGGAACATCAGCCCGGCGGGGCGCTCGGGGTCGCGGACCACGTGCGTCACGTCCACGCCCTCGGCGCGGAGCTGGCGCAGCAGGAAGCCGCCCAGCTCGTCGTCGCTGACCCGGCCGGCGAAGGCCGCCCGGTGGCCGAGCCGGGCGAGCCCGATCGCGACGTTGGCCTCCGCCCCGGCGAGGTGCGGGGTGAGCGCGCCGCCGGCCGTGAGCGGCCCGGCCGACCGCAGCGACACCAGCGCCTCGCCGAAGGTGAGCAGGTCGACGCCGGTCATGAGGCGGCCCCGCGGAGGGCGTCCAGGTCGACGCCGCTCATGCGACGGCGGCCAGGTAGGCGCGGGCCCGGGCGCGCAGGGCGTCGAGGTCACCGCCGGCGGCCGCGTCGCCGACCAGCGGGCCGCCGACGCCGACGGCGATCGCCCCGACGGCGAGGTATCCGGGCAGCTCGGCCAGCCCCACCCCGCCGACCGCGACGAACGGGATGCCCGGGAACGGATCGCGCAGCGCCTTCAGGTACGCCGGTCCGCCCAGCGAGGCCGGGAAGAGCTTCACGACGGCGGCTCCGGCCCGGACCGCCGCGTACGCCTCGGTCGGGGTGAGCGCGCCGGCGGCCACCGGCAGCCCGCGGCGGGCCGCCTCGCCGACGGAGTCGACGACGGCCGGGGTGACGACGAACTGCGCGCCGGCCGCGGCCACGTCGGCGACGTCGGCGGGGGTGAGCACGGTGCCCGCGCCGACCAGCGAGCCGGGCGGGGCGGCGGCCCGGATCGCGGCGATGGCGTCGAGCGCGCCGGGCGTGGTCAGGGCCACCTCGACCACGCGGACGCCCTCGGCGAGCAGGGCGGTGCCGGTGGCGATGGCGGCGGCCGGATCGGTGCCGCGGATGACCGCCAGCAGGCGGGTGGCGGCGAGTTCGGCGGTGAGGTCGAGGGTCATGGTCACCATTCCGCGTAGGAGCCGTCCCGGTGCCGCCACATGGGGCTGCGCCAGGCGTGGCCGCGCCGGTCGGCGGCGCGCACCGCCGCCTCGTCGATCTCGATGCCCAGGCCCGGCGCCGTGAGCCGCTCGACGTAGCCGTCCACGAAGGTCAGCGGCGTCCTGTCGAGGCAGTAGTCGAGCACCTCGGCGCCGAGGTTGTAGTGGATGCCGATGCTCTGCTCCTGGATCAGGTAGTTCGGCGTGGCGAAGCCGACCTGGAGGCAGGCCGCCAGGGCGATCGGGCCGAGCGGGCAGTGCGGGGCGAGCTGGACGTCGTACACCTCGGCCAGCGCGGCGATCTTGCGGACCTCGGTGATGCCACCGGCGTGCGAGAGGTCCGGCTGGGCGACCGCGATGCCGGCCTGGAGGACGGGCAGGAACTCCTGCCGGCTGTAGAGCCGCTCCCCGGTGGACACCGGCGTGGTGGTGGAGCGGACGAACTCGCCGATCAGGTGCGAGTTCTCCGGCACCACCGGCTCCTCCAGGAAGAACGGCCGGTAGGGCTCCAGCAGCGGGGCGACCCGGCGGGCGCTGGCCAGGCTGAACCGGCCGTGGAAGTCGACCGCGACGTCCCGGTAGTCACCGAGCACCTCGCGGGCGGCGGCCACCCGCTGGACCACCCCGTCGAGCTCGGCCACCGAGGCCACCGCGCTCATCCGACCGGAGGCGTTCATCTTGACCGCGGTCAGGCCCGTCTCGACGGCGGCGCTGATCTGGTCGCGCACCTCGCCGGGCTCGTCGCCGCCGACCCAGCCGTACACCCGGATCCGGTCCCGGACCGGGCCGCCGAGCAGCTGGTGGACGGGCGCGCCCCAGTGCTTGCCGGCGATGTCCCACAGCGCCTGGTCGAGGCCGGCCACGGCGCTGGCCAGGATCGGCCCGCCCCGGTAGAACGACCCCTTGGTGAGCACCTGCCAGTGGTCCTCGATGCGCAGCGCGTCCCGGCCGACCAGCAGTTCGGCGAGCTGGTCGACGGCGGCGCGGACGGTCTCGGAGCGCCCCTCGCAGGTCGCCTCGCCCCAGCCGACGATCCCTGATTCGGTCTCCACCCGGACGAAGAGCCAGCGGGGGGCGACCAGGAAGGTCTCGATACGCGCGATGGTGGTCACGGTGCTCAGCCCTTCGTCGCGCCGGCGGTGAGCCCGGAGACCACGTACTTCTGCACGAACAGGGCGATCACCATGATCGGCAGGGTGACCACGGTGGCCGCGGCCATCAGGCCGCCCCAGTCGATGCTGGCGTAGCCGACGAAGTCGAAGATCGCCACGGGCAGGGTCTTGGTGTCCGCGCCCGAGAGGACCAGGGCGAACATGAAGTTGTTCCAGGAGAAGATGAAGGACAGGATGCCGGCGGTGGCGATGCCCGGCACGGACAGCGGCAGGGTGATCCGGCGGAACGCGCCGATGTGGGTGAGCCCGTCGACCAGCGCCGCCTCCTCCAGCTCCTCGGGCAGGCCGTCGAAGAAGCCCATCATGATGTAGACGATCAGCGGCAGCGAGACGAACATGTGGCTGAGGATCAGCACCGTGAAGCCGCCGACCAGCTGCAGGTTCGAGAAGACGTAGTACCAGGGCACCAGCAGCGAGACGCCGGGGATGACCCGGGCCATCAGCACCACCAGGGCCGACTTCTTCATGTTGAAGCGGCTCATCGAGTAGGCGGCCGGCACGCCGAGCAGCAGCGACAGCACGGTGGCGGCGAACGCCACCCAGAGGCTGTTGCCGATGAACTGGACGTAGTGCGACTGCTTGAGCACCGTCGCGTAGTTGTCCAGGGTGGGCGAGAAGACCAGCGCCTTGCCCGTGTCGTAGATGTCGACGTTGGTCTTGAACGACGCGGCGATCATCCACAGCAGCGGCGTGACCAGCGACAGCACCACGACGACGAGCGCCACCACCCGGAACACCCGGTACGCGGGACCGGCCTTCATCGCTTGGCCTCCTTGCGCCGGGCGGTCAGGGCCCACATCGACCCGATGATGATCAGGAAGAAGAGGATGAGGACGGTGGACGAGACGCCGTACTCGTTGTAGTCGAAGCTCAGCCCGTAGGCGTACACGTTCAGGGTCTCCACCTCGTGGAAGGAGCCGCCGCCGCGGCCCTTGGTGGCGTAGAGGATGTCGAAGGTCTTCAGCGCGTCGATGCCACGCAGCAGGATCGCGACGATCACCGTGGGCATCAGCAGCGGCAGGGTGACGTGCCGGAACCGCTGCCAGGTGGTGGCCCCGTCGATCCGGGCCGCCTCCTGGGGTTCCTCGGACAGCGAGCTCAGCCCGGCGAGCAGGATCAGCACCACCATCGGCGTCCACTGCCACACGTCGATGAAGATCGTGGTGGGCAGGGCGGAGTGCTGGCCGGCGAGCCACGGCTGCGGGCCGATGCCGACCCAGCCGAGCACCTGGTTGGCCAGGCCGATGTTCGGGTCGAAGATGAGCCGCCACATCATGCCGACCGCGACCGGGGTGGCGACCAGCGGCATGAGGATGGCGACCCGGACCCACTTCTGGCCCTTGAACGGCCGCCACAGCAGCAGCGCGATGGCCATGCCCAGGACCACCTCGAACAGCAGCGCCACGAGGGTGAAGCCGGCGGTCCGGCCGACCGCCGGCCAGAACCGGTCGGTGTCCGACAGCACGTCGAGGTAGTTCTGGAAGCCCACGAACTCGCTCTCGGCGCGGACGGATCCCTCGGCGTCGGTGAGGCTGAGCCAGGCGGTCCAGCCCAGCGGGATCACGATCAGGGCGGCGACGAAGGCCATCGCCGGCGCGGCGAACAGCCACTTGCGGTGGTCGTTGGCCCAGCGCGCCCAGCCGGGCGTGTCGGGCATGACGCCGGCGCCACCGGGCGCGCGGCTGGGGCTGGTGACGGTTGCCATGAGATCTCCGGGGTGGGCGGACCGACAGGGGTACGCGGGTGGCGGGGCGAGCCGCCCCACCACCCGCGCGCGTGCTACTTGGCCTCGTCGTCCAGGAACTTCTGGAAGGCCTCGTTGGCGGTGTCGGCCGCGGCCGCCGGGTCCTTGCCGGTGATCGCGTCGACGATCGGCTGGCCGACGATCTCGCGGGCCTGGCCCACCTTCACGACCACGGGCCGGTCGTGGGCGACGCCGCCCTGGGTGCTGGCGTTGATGGCCTCGACCAGGTCCTTCGGGTAGTTCGCGGTGCCCTCCGGGTTGGCCCAGACCGAGGTACGCGCGCTCGGCACGCCGGCCTTCTGCTGAGCGAGGGTCTGCGCCTTGCCGGTGGCCCACTCGACGAACTTCCAGGCGTTGCTCTTGTTCTTCGAGGCGTCGTTGACGCCCAGCGCCCACGACGGGATGTTGTACGGCTTGGAGCCGGCCGGGCCGGCCGGGAACGGCGCGAAGCCGACGGTGTCGGACACCTTGGACTTGGCCGGGTCGGTGGCGTTCTTGTAGAGCGAGTTGGCCTCGGTGTAGAAGGCGGCCTTGCCCTGGGTGAAGATGGCCATCGCCTCGGGCCAGCTCATGTCGGTGCTGACGTTGGCCGGGCCGGAGTCCTTGATGAGTCCGCCGTAGAACGCGTACGCCTGCTTGGCGGCGTCGCTGTTGACGGTCGCCTTGCCGCTGCCGTCGACGAAGTCGCCGCCGAAGCTGTAGAGGAAGCTGGAGAACTGGGTGACCGCCGGCGACTTGCCGGTCCGGGCGACGAAGCCCGCGGTGCCCGGAACGCTCGCCTTGATCTTCGCGGCGGCGGCCTTCAGCTCGTCGAGGGTCTTCGGCGGGGCGCTCAGGCCGGCCTTGGCCAGCAGGTCCTTGCGGTAGTACAGGACCTCCTGCTCGGTAATGATCGGGACGCCCACCGCCTTGCCCTCGTACGTGGTGGCCTCGACCGGGCCGGACTGGAAGTCGGAGTAGTCCCAGTCCTTGCTGGACTTGACGTGGTCGGAGAGGTCGGCCAGGTACTTGTTCTTGGCGAAGAGCTTCCCCTCCTGGAGGGGCCGGTACATCATCACGTCCAGGTCGGACGAGCCGGCGTTGAGCTTGACGTTGTACTGGTCGGAGAGCTGGTCCTCGCCGAGCTGGGTGATCTCGACCTTGAGCCCGGTCTGCTTCTCGAACTCGGGCAGGGCCGCCTTGATGTTCTCGGTCCATACGTGGTTCGCCAGGGTCACGCGCACCGTCTTGGACGCGCCGCTGTCGTCGCCACCGCCGCCGCAGGCGGCCAGGCCCATGGCTGCGACCACGGCCAGAGACGTACCGAATATCGATCGACGTCGCACGTCATCTCTCCTTTTCTCGTGGTCGCCGCCCCGGGGGAAGAGCGCCACAACGCTGTAACGTCCGCTTAACCACGGGATGCTAGGCCGAAAAAGCGGATTTATTCAAGGGTCGATCACCAACTGATATGCTCCGACCCGTGGATCACTCCTCCTCCGGGGGCGAGACCGGGCTGCACGCCCGCGTACTCGACGAACTCGGCACGGCCGTCTGTGGCGGCGAACTGGCCGCCGGCTCCGTGCTCAACATCGACGAGCTGGTCGACCGGTACGCGGTCTCCCGGTCGGTGATCCGCGAGGTCCTCCGGGTGCTCGCGTCGATGGGCCTCATCGAGACGCGCCGCCGGGTCGGTGTGCTGATCCGACCCGCCGAGTCGTGGAACGTCTTCGACCCGCAGGTGATCCGCTGGCGGCTCGCCTCCGCCGGCCGGATGGCGCAGCTCCGTTCGATCACCGAGCTGCGGACCGCGGTCGAGCCGCACGCCGCCTGGCTGGCCGCCGGCCGGATCTCCCCCGACGACGCCAGCGACCTGGTCGGGATCGCGGCGAAGATGTGGGCGGCCGGGCAGGCCGGGGACGAGGACCGGTTCCTGCGCCTGGACATCGAGTTCCACCGGCGGGTCCTCGCCGCTTCCGGCAACGAGATGTTCGGCAAGCTCCGGGAGCTGGTCGCCGAGGTGCTCACCGGCCGGCACCACTACCACCTGATGCCGCACCACCCCGACCAGCAGGCGCTGCAGCTGCACGCCGACGTGGCCTCAGCGCTCCAGCGCCGCGACGGCGAAGCGGCCCGCCGGGCCATGGTGCAGATCATGGAGCAGGCGTTCGACGAGATGAAGTCGATGTGGGAGCAGACGACCGAGCCGGATCCGGTGAGCTGACCCTCCCCCACTCCGGGCGGTCCACGGCGTACGCTGTGCTCGGCGCAGTCCCGCGCCCCACCTCCAGCCCGGTGCTCACGCCACCGGCTCCGCGGAGGCAGAGGGGGCCCCGAGCCCTCGGGACGCGGTGCCGTCCGGCACACCACCTGCCCACGGCGGGGTCGACCGGGAGCGTGAGTCCCTGCGACCGCGCCGTCGACAGGGAGCACGTGATGACGAGTCACAAGTCGTTCAAGTCCCGGGTCCGCGCCCGGATGGCCCGCACCGGCGAGAGCTACACGACGGCCCGCCGCCAACTGCTCGCCAAGGCCGCGGCCGAGCCGACGCCCGCGCCCGTTGCGGACGCCGGGCGCGGCCAACAGGATCGGATCTCCGCGGCGCTGCTGCGCGAGCGGACCGGCCACGACTGGGACGGGTGGTTCGCCCGGCTCGACGCGTGGGGCGCGACCGCGCGGACCCACACCGAGATCGCCCGCTGGCTGGTCACCGAGCACGAGGTGCCCGGCTGGTGGGCGCAGACCGTCACCGTCGGCTACGAGCAGGCGCGCGGCCTCCGGGCGCCCGGGCAGCGCCGTGGCGGCGGCTTCGAGGCCACCGTCAGCCGGACCCTGGCCGTGC